>NZ_CP183841.1:0-63465 GCF_048572715.1 Chryseobacterium sp. CT-SW4 | reverse complement strand
TATTTAAAGGTAAGATGAAAGATTTAGTCACAATGGTTAATATTTATAATAAACCAATTGATAAGAGAATATTTGAGTACTATAAAAATCTTGCCGGAATGTCTAAAAAAATTGATCTGGGGAAATATATAAAAGAGCAGTTGGAAGATCAGGAATGTACTATAGAAGAATTAATCGCTTAAAATTTTTAATATGAAAAAATTGATTTTTACTTTCCTTATTTGTGCCTGTGGTATAAGTAAGGCACAAACTACCTATGTTGATATTATGACAGCTCCCGCTATGTTAGTTTATGCCGGGAACCTTAAAAGCTCGCAGGAAAAAACAATTGATGAAATGTCCGCAATAAAGCAAAAACAAGCTTGGCTTACATCACAAATGGTTTTAGTAAATGATGTTCAAAATAAAGTTTACAAAGGTTTGTCCCAGGTTAACAGCGTTGTTTCAAATGGTCTTCAGCTTAAAAGAATTTATGATGAATTATCAAAAATGCCGGGGAATCTGCAGGGAGTTTATCAAGAAGTCTCCAGTCAACCGGAATATTCTGTTTTTGGTGTTAAGGCCGGGCAATTGGTTTATAACAAATCAATCGAATATTACGCTGAAGTATCTGAACTTCTTTCCAGTGGTGAATTTAATTTAATGACTTCGGGCGATAGAATGCTCCTTTTAGAGAGTTTAGAACAAAAGACCCGAATGTTGAATTTTTATCTTATTAACATCAAATATTCCATAATGAGGGCTAAAGCTAAAGGTTGGTGGAGAGCTATTAATCCATTCCAGGATTACATGGACACAGATAAGGCCATTTTTGATCAGATAATAAACCAGGCAGCAATCTATTAAAATATTTAAATCTATGAAAAACTTTAAAATACTATTTATTATAGTACTATCACTGATTTACCAAAAGGGATTTTCACAATTTTGGCTTCAGGACAAGGTTTGCTTTTATATGATGAATACTGAAATAAGAGCTACGGTTGAAGAAGATCCTAGACAGTACGATATGCGAAATGGAGCGGTGCAAAATTTTGGTTTGGAAGAAGTAAATAAGGGTGAATTTAAAAAGATGGATGAAACCACTCAAAAAATCCGATCAAGGCTAAGTAGTGTTTCATTATTAATTCAAGGAGTCCCTTTTGCATGGAATATTACAAAATATACTCAGGGCACATACGAATATCAGAGTAAAATATTCCAAGAGCTTCAGGATGCGCCCGCATTTATTATTGTTGCTCTCCCAGATCAGATTTCATTTGCTCAGCAATTACAGCAAAATACTTTATTTCTATATGGAATAATAGCCTCTTATGGAGTTATAAATCAAATGGAAAGTAAAGAGCGGAGAATTTTATTAAAGTTCGCTGAAGAAGAATTTCAAACCCTCTTCTACCAGGCAATAGGAATATATTCCAAAATACGCACAGCTAAGGCAACCTTTGCATGGAAGAAAGCAATGTTCTTTGCTGGTATTGAAGAGGACAAAAAAATGTTTAAAGAAATCATTCAAAATTTATAAAAATGAAAAAGTTCCTAGCAGCATCTTTTTTTTGTATGTCCATATATGGATTTTCACAAAACTATGTAACCATGTATTACAATCCTGAGTTTCATGCGCAGGTTACCGCAAATCACGGAGTTAGAATTGCTAGCGAAAGTCATATAAGAAATAAATATGAATCAATAAAGGATAAGTATGAAGAAGTAAATCAAAAAGTTGCACAAATACTTGTTATTAGACAGCAATTACATTCTTATTTAACTAATGTTCATAGTCTGATTGCTAATGGGCAACAGCTTAAAAGAATATATGCAGATCTACAGCTTTTATTTAGCCATCTAGGAGAAATGTCTCAATTAGCGGGGCAATATCCTGAATACGCTGTTTTTTGTACTCCTACCGCCAATAAAGCATATTTAAAGGCACTCGAATGTCAACAGTATATTACATCAATTATTTTAAAGGAAGATCCAAAGTATTTGATTGATATGCATAACAGAACTTTATTTTTAGCAAAAGTTCAAGGTGAAATCAGAGATTTAAATCTCTTAATTTATTCGGTGGTTCTTTACATAAAAAATGCAAAGTCTATCCCATACTGGCGGCATATTCCAAATATGGATTTGTACTATACAATGGATAAAGAACTAATTAAGCAAATTTTACAACAAGCAAGTTGGTTATGAAAAAAATAATCCTTTTTATGAGCATTTTATTTTACTTTCATTCCTATTCTCAATCTGTGAAGCGTTTAAAAGATTTAAGTATAGTTGCACAGGAGAAAAGACAGGTCTTTTATGAATGGGGTGATTGGAGACCGAAACCAAAGTATTTCTTGGGAATTCAAACCAATTTCGCTTATGGCCAGGTTTGGGGTATGTGGGCTCCCTCTCGAAATAGAAGTTATAAAAGTGGCTCCGATATTAGACCGCTTGGCCCAACCGGAAAACAAGTACAAAGGTCTATTCAGATTGATATGATGGAAGATAGAACAGATAAACTGTTAAATCATACTAATTCTTGGAAAGAACAGGAAAATAACGAATTCCTGAATTATACAAACCTTACTACAATCAGTGACCCCTTATATTTAGTTTACTACAAGCCTAATTTAAATTCTCTGGAAGCTTTTAATGTAAATAGTCCTTTTTATGTTGATTGGGGCTTTTCAAAACAAAAGCCATTCAATGAAGCTCAGCAATATGGTATGATCGCTCATTACCGTGATATGATTTTGGAACTTAAAGACAAATATAAAATTGCTAAAAATGTAGACGTAAGTAGAGGAAAAAGGTTGTTAATGTATCACGATGTCTTTCTGCAGTGGAGGAAAATGAAACAAAGGCTGAAAGATCTCGAAAACACTTTTTATTTACAGGATATTTCTAAGGCCGATCTTATGAAATGGAAAAATTCTCAAATTCCAAACTATACAAGATCAGATGCTGAAATATTTCAGGAAGCTTTAAATCAAGCAAATATCTATTAAATCATGAAACATAAAGTAATTTATCTAAAAAGCATTTTAATAATGCTTTTTTTTAGTCCTACACTTTTGTGGGCTACTACAGCGGTACAAACACCGCCAAAGAGTGACGAATTTTATCAAAAAGCGGTTGACTTTTTACAAGGTAAAGGTGTAATAGAAGATTGGTTTTCCCAATCATTCCTTCCTCTTTTTAATACATTCATGGTCAGTGAGTATGGAAGTATGATCATATTAGGTCAAGCAATAGCCGGGGCAGGAACATTATTATATCTTTCATATATAGGATGGCAAATGCTTGCCGGAGACAGGCAATGGGAAATTATGCCAATTCTAAAACCATTTGCTACCGCATTTGTCCTTATGAATTGGCTGGCTTTTACAAATATTATTAAAAAACCTTGCGATCTATTAAGAGACGGTGCTGTAGCAGCTTTTCAATCAGAACAAGATCAGGTTAGTGCTTTAAGGTGGAAAAGGTTTAAATATGTCAATATGATGATTGACAGAATTTACGAACAACAAGGTGATGCATTAGCTAAACAGGAACAGCAAGAACAAGCTAATAAAAGTATGTTAGAAGATATTGCGGATACTGTAATGTCGGCAGGAGATAGTTTACTTGCACCGGTATATGAGTTAACAGCCCGTTTACAGGTTCAGGTCTCCCTGGCATTATCTGCTTTATTAGAAACACTATGTTTATGGATTCTGCGAGTCGCTGTATATGCCATTATATTTATAGCTCTTCTATTTGCCACATTTTTAATAATTACAGGGCCAATTTCAATAGGGATTTCCGTAATTCCCATTTTTGCAACCTCATTTTCTACCTGGGTTGCAAGGTTCATAAATATCAACCTATACGGTTTTGTTGCATTCACAACCCTCCGACTGGGAATGATCTTAATCAAATTTGGCTATACTGCAGAGATTGAAAGATACTCTAAAATCCTGGCAGATGATGGCTCCATTTCAAATACGGGAATGTTTATGCAGGTAATGCAGTCAAACCAATTCAACTTAGGGTTAGTCGCTGTAACAATGTTAGTAACAGCAGTTGGAGTTTTTATGACACCAACCCTCTGTAATTATATTATATCTGCTAATGGAATCAGTTCTGGAATGAGTGGTACTAAAAAAGCCGGCGGAATGGTAACCAAAGCAGTTGCAGCCGTTGCAACTAAAGGAGCAAGTTTGTTAAAAAAATAAATAATAGATAAAAATGGGTATTGTAGCAGATTTAGAAAAGAAAATGAAACTTAGTAAGACCGTAGGGATTATGTGCTTAGTGCTTTCTGTAGTAATAGTTATAGCAGGATTTATATTTTCCTATCTCTTAATAAGTGATTCACGTAAAACAATTTATGTATTAGATAATGGTGTTCCTGTACTGGTAAAACAAACTGATTACACAATGAACCGGGAATTGGAATATAAATCTCAGGTAGATTTATTCCATTCCATATTTTTTACTATTGCTCCTGACGATGATTATATTAAAGCTCAAATGAAGAAAGCTTTATATCTAATTGATGAATCGGGTAATAAAGAATATATGGCATTAAAAGAATCAGGTTTTTATAATCAGATCATTTCTTCAAACTCAATTGTAACAGTCATCAAAGACAGCATTAAAATGGACTATGCTAATAAAGCATTTACTTTTTATGGTAAAGAATACATAAACAGAAAAACCCAATTAATTGAGAGAAATCTCATTACTCATGGAAAATTCAGGGACATTCCCCGAACTGATAATAACACTCATGGAGTTTTATTAGAGGACTGGAGAATTGTAGACAATACAGATGTAAAAGTTCTTAAAAAGTAATTATGGAAAAAGAAACCGAAAAATCAAAACAAGAAAAAAATGTCATTGTTGAGAAAATAAAAAATACCAAGGAAAAAGTTCTTAATTATATTAAGGAAAACCCTAGAAATATTTTTTATACCATGGTGGGGCTGACTATTTTTTCAATAATTAGTAATGTACTGTATTATAACTATACCATTAAAAACGCAAAGGTAACATATAAACAGATGTCGGATAAACTCTTTAATCCTGATGAGCATAAAACAGATAAAAAACAAAATATATCAATTATGCAACAGGCCGGAGATTATTTAGAAATGAGAAAAGACCTGGATAAGCTCAAAGAATTTCAATCAAAGAAAAATCTTACGAGACAAGATACTTTGGAAATTCAGAGGATAACCAAAAAATATAATTTAAGATAATGGTTTTCACTATGAATAAAATAAATTTTAAACAACCAAAATATATCATCCCACTAATTACCATGCCTTTTGCTCTTTTTATAAGCTATAATTTGAATCAGTTTGGAGGTAAAGAGGAAGTTGCTAAAGTAGAAGAACTTTCTACCAATTTGGGGAGTGCTGATGATGTAGAGGATATATATGATAAAGGGAAAGCCTATGATAATGCTTTTCAAATGCAAAAAGACCAGGGAACCGCATTAGGTACTATTGATGAAGAAAATGATAGTCTTGCATTTTATAAAGACAATATGACGGTTGCTCAGCGTAGACAAGTCGATTCTATTAAGGCGATGAAGAAAATGCAGAGAGAATTAGAAAACTCCCGAATTGCTGCTAATTCAATTAAAACAGATTACTATAATCCCAATAATCAAACAGGTAGAACTTTTGCAAAAGACACAAAAAGCAGAGAAGATCAGGATTATAATCGCAATATGAAACTTTTAGAAGCAATAAATTCGGATAATACTGAAAGAAGAAAGCCTTCTAGAACTGAAGCAGATGATTATAATGAATCTCCTGATAAATGGAGAAAGGAACAACTTAAATTGATGCGAGAGCAAATGATGTTTGCTGATTCTCTTGAGAAATCAAAAGATCCCGAATTTTTAAAACAGCAGTTTATCCAGAAGATGAATGCTAAAAATGATAAACAAAGAAAGTTTTATCTTAATTCTTCACTGAGGGTATCTAAAGAAGGCAGAAATAATCAATTTAATAGTTTTTATAGAGAAAATAATGATTCATTTATTAAGGCAGTTATAGATGAAAATCTCAAAGGTTATATGGGAAGCCGTCTTAAATTAAGATTATTAGATGATATCTATATAGGAAATCTTAAAATTGATAAAGGAACTCCTTTGTTTGCTATAATCAGCGGATTTGATACACAAAGAGTAAAGTTGTCGGTTGTATCTGTACTCTATAAAAATCAGATCCTCCCTATTAATCTGAATATTTATGATATAGATGGCATGGAAGGTCTTTACGTTCCGGCATCTCAATTCAGAGAGATGACCCGTGAAATGGGAACCAATCTTGTTCAAGGACAGCAGTTGAATAATTCAAATTCTAATTTTTTTGGAAATATGTTAACATCACTTTATCAATCATCATCACAGACAATTGCTAAAGTTTTGAGACAAAATAAAGCTAAGCTGAAGTATAATACACATATCTATTTGATAGATAATGCCGAAATGGACAAGAAGAGACAAGAAATCTATAAAAACAATCAATAAAAAAAACATGAAATATATAGTACCATTATTCCTTTTATTAGGAGCAGTAACAAGAATTTTTGCCCAGACATCAGATCAGAACCTGGGAATCATTCAGCAAAATAAAGTTTTTGAAAATCGATTGCCGGTTATTTTTATTACAAAAGATGTAAATGTATTATTTAGGTCTCCTGAAAAAATTCAATTTGTAGACCTGAGCTCTGAAAAGTTAGTTGGAGATTTACCTGCAGAAAATTTAGTCAGATTAAAAATTTCAAAATTTAAATCTCCGGAGAATATAACCGACTCCCTTCAGATATTCAATAAAGAGGAGATTCACTATTTTGAGGGTGAAAACATTGGTGTTATAACTGTAGTTGGACAATCATTTATGGCACAGTACAAATTGGTTTACACTTCTAATAATTTGACCTATGGAAGTTCTATTGAAAACAAATTAATTACCAATGTTCAGATTACTGAACAGGACATGCAGCCATTGGAATATCCATCTACTTCACTTTCTGATTTTGAAATGAAAAAGTATGCTCAGAAGATCATTAAGTACGGTGATAAGTATTCTGTACGAAAAAGTAGTGATTTTAAAATGGGAGCTATAGTCAATAATCTTTATGCCTATGATGATTATATTTTTCTTGACATCACATTCACCAATACAACAAATTTGCCTTATGAAATTGGTAATGTCGAATTTTCGATAGATGATAAAAAAATATACAAAGCAACAAACAACCAGAGCATAACTATAAAACCCGTATTTCAGCTGTATGAGCATAGTCGATTTAAGAAACAGTTTAGAAATATTTATGTATTAAAGAAATTTACATTTCCAAACAATAAAATCCTGAATATCCGGATCTATGAAAATGGAATTTCTGGTAGAACATTAACAACCGCTATTAAGTATAATGATTTACTGGAAGCTGACACTTTCTAACCTTATTTGCTTTTTTAATTAAAAGACCATCCGTTGTGATGGTCTTTATTATTTCTATAATCAAATCAATTTAAATTATGCAAGAAAGACAAGAACAGATAAAAATTTATAATTTTTTTCAAAAAGCTGTTTATGTATTGGTTGCAGTAGACTTCTTTATACTGTTTTGTAGGAATTATCCTAACGAAATTATAAGTCAGCTTGCACAGAATTTTTCTAAGATGAACTTTTTGTTTCCAACTTTACATATAAAGTTATTCCAGATTTTATTGGTCATCTTGGTTTCTATTGGAACAAAAGCAAAGAAGGAAACGGATATGAATGTAAATAAAAAGATAATTCTGCCAATCTTAGGTGGCTTAATTCTTATTTTCTCCTCAATGTACTTAGTATCCTATGCATTTAATCCAAAAGAGGGCAAACCATTTTTAAATCACTTCAATATTTACCATATAGCTTACTTATTTATCTCTCTCTTAGGAGTACTTATTTTAATGGTTGGAACAGATAACATTAGCAAATTATTTCAATTTAAAATGGGAAAAGACAGATGGAATGTTGAACAGGAGAGTTTTGATCAGAATAAAGAGCTTGTTGAAAATGATACAATAATTAATATACCCTATTTATTTTATTATAAAGGAAAAGTACATTATGGGTGGCTTAATTATGATCCTTTTAGGGGGACGGTCGTTATTGGTACACCTGGAAGCGGAAAATCATTTGGGGTTATTAATCCAAGTATAAGACAAATGGTTAAAAAAGGCTTTACTATTTGTCTTTATGATTTCAAATTTCCAGATCTGGCTCAAATCGCATATTATGCATATCTGCAGAAGAAAAGAAGTGATCCTAACTATAAGCATAAGTTTGCAGTCGTAAATGTTAATGATGTTGAGAAGTCTGTGCGCTGTAATCCTTTTAAAGCTGAATTCATCCAGACGCAATCAGATGCTCAGGAAATGGCAGAGTCTATGGTCTATGCACTACAAAAAGGAGGTGCATCCGGAGGTGGAGGATCTGAAGCTTTTTTTACCCAATCCGCGATTAACTTTTTATCTGCTACTGTCTATTTTTTTGCTAAATATGAAAATGGAAAATATTCCGACTTACCTCATATTCTAGCTTTTTTAAACCAGAGTTATGAAGATGTTTTTGATATTTTGTTTCAGAATGTAGAACTTACTTCACTATTATCGACCTTTAAAAGTGCCTATGATAATAAAGCTTTTGATCAGTTAGAAGGTCAGATTGGAACATTAAAAATATTTTTATCCCGGTTGCATACAAAGGAATCAGCATGGGTACTGAGTGGGGATGATATCAAACTGAATATTTCCAATGAGAACAACCCTACTATTTTAGTTTTAGCTTCCGATCCAAGAACACAAGATCAGAACTCAGCGATTTATTCTGCCATTCTTAATAAGATAATACAGCTCATAAATACAAAAAAGAATTTACCATCGGCTGTAATTGCAGATGAGTTCCCTACCATCTATATACATAAAGTAGATAATCTAATTGCAACTGCTAGAAGTAATAAAGTGGCAGTTCTTTTAGGGTTACAAGAACTCCCACAGCTACGACAGTATTATAAAAAAGAAGTTGCTGATACAATTGTAGCAATTATTGGAAATATTTTTAGTGGATCTGCAAGAGATAAGGGAACCTTGGATTGGTTGGAAAAACTTTTTGGAAAGGTAAAGCAACAATCTAAATCACTTTCGGTAAACCAAAATAATACCAGCTATAGCATACAGGAGCGAATGGATAATCTTATCCCGGCTTCAAAGATTGCATCTTTAAAAACGGGTGAAATGGTTGGAATATTGGCTAAAAATGAAAGAAATGATTCATCTAATACTGGATTAAAAGAATATTCCACTTCAGTATTCAATGGGAAAATAAATCTTGATATGAATGCTATAAAGAAAGAAGAGTATAATTATCATGAAATGCCAATTTTTTACAGATTCCAGGATGGTGAAAAAAATATTAAGAATGAATTTTTATTCTCCAATTTCCTTAAAATAAATAATGATATAGAAACACTAATCAAAAAACTAAAAACGGTTTCTTATGAAAAATAAGCTATTCAGGTTTAAGGTATTAATTATGGTTTTATTGGGTAATTTATATTACTCACAATTCAATACTTTATATCATAAGGTGCCTGCAAGTACGAATTATCAGGTTAATACCGAAAAAAAAACGGGGAATGTTTTTCTTGACCTTCCCGAACCTAAACCTATTGATAAAGAGCTGAAATCGAAAGAAAAGAGAAAATTGAAAAAGAAAGATAGGGATATTCCATTTTCTTTTAAAGACTCTCTAGATTTTTACAACTCAAAAAAGAAGGATTCTATTCCGGAAAGAAAAAATATCGTACGTAAAGTATCGATACCTCATGACGATGATACAGACTTTGAAGATGTTGATCAGGAAATTATTTATAAGAAATATCCACTTATATATGAAGATGATCATTTTGAAAAGAAGGCATTAGTAAAAACAAAAATACATATGCCGGTAAATAATCTTCATGTTACTTCTAAGTATGGATACAGAATACATCCGGTTTACGGAACTAAAAAGTTACATGCCGGAGTTGATCTACGAGCTAATTATGACAGAGTATTCTCTGTAATGAATGGTCAGGTAGCAGAAACAGGATATTCTTCTAAGAATGGTAATTATGTTGTAATAAATCATAAATATTATAAAACGTATTACTTACATCTTTCAAAGATTCTTGTTGATAAAAATGACTTGGTCACTCCTGGTTCTGTCATCGCTATAAGTGGAAACACCGGAACATCAACAGCACCTCACTTACATTTTGCAGTAAAGGAAAATGATAAGTTCATCAACCCTATTGAATTTTTAAATGACTTAATAATAGCTAATAATACAATTGCAGAAAATTATGGAACTAAAAGAAAACTTACTCAGCGATAATCTGAAAAATGATTTAATGAAATACGGAATCCTGGATAAAGATGAAAAGATCAATCCCAAAATAGGGAATCAAGATTTTGAAAACCTTATATCCGGAGGGGAATTATTAATTGAAAGAGATAATAAGGCTGTTTTACTTTCAATTGAAGACTCTAAATTAAAAATAGACCTTCTGAATAATGATGCAATAAAGCATAAAAATGTTTCATCTGCAGAAATTTATCATTTATTCAAAAATGCTACAATGTATAAACCAATGGCTGATTATGGAAACATAATTAACTTTGGAAAAGATCATCTGTATGGTGATAAAAAAAATGAAAAAACATTTTTTGTAGTTCTTGAAAATGAGCGTGGTCAAACAATGTTCACCGGCAATGATCTTGAAAAAAAACTAGCTAATTATAAAATTGGTGACCGTGTTCAGATCAACAATATTGGTATTGAGAAGAAAAATATTGAATTCGACTTAAATAATAAAAAGGATAATACGGTTAAATATGATAATATCTTCAGTATTGCAAATTATGATCACAAAAATAAACAGGTTAAAAACTCCTTATTTGAATTAAATAAAGGCTCAAATATCATTAATGAGATTGATACCACTAACTTATCTATCAAATCCGTTAATGGCCATTATCTGTCCGAAAAGGAGTTGGATAGATTAAGAAAAGGTAAGTCTGTTACATTTGATGATGGATTAGAAATTAAATTATCTGCAAAAGAGAAAAACAGATTTAATCTAATAGCAAACTCCAGAAATCTGCTTATTGGTTCTTTGCTAATCGATGGAGGGCTTTCTTTTGCTCTTATTAAGACCATTCAGATTATCAAAACGATGATTTCCGAACACCAGCAAAAACAAATTGAAAATAAGTACTTGAATGAGCTTAATAAACTTAAAGGGCAGCTGCAACAACAAGCTCAAAAATTCCCTGCAGACAAATCTATCATTAGTAGCATTAATATCGTTGATAAAGAGATTCAGTCAGTAAATTCAATTGACCAATCTTTAAATAAAAAAGCGGAATATACTGAAGCTAAGATTGATCTACGTCCATTTGAAGATTCACAGGAAATTCAGCAGCTTTCTGAACAAAAGTATAAAAATCAATCAACTGATGAACTTGTTAAACTTATTAAAGATAAGAACACAGAATATCAGAATAATTTATATGCGGATAATCATGATACAATGAGACGTATTAATAAAGATATTAAAGAAATACAAAGTGTGATTGATTACAGGAAAAACTCCAATACTGAGGAGCAAAATAAAACTAGGGAAAAAGGATCTGGAATTTCAAGGTAAAAAAATAAAGAGCATATTATCAAATATGTTCTTTGTTTTTATTAATAAGAAAAAACATCATTTTGAATTAAAGCTATGGAAATATGCCAGAATATGATTGATGACCTAAATGCTTCTTTTATCGATGACAATAGAATAAATTTTGAAGGCGATAATAAAAGTAAAGTCATTTATGATTCAGACCTTAATGAATGGGACTATTATGGAAATTACTTTAAGGTAATAAATCCTAGAAGAATATCTGTTCCTAAAAAACTTACAATTTTTTCTAATATTCAGGAAACTATATTTTTTTATAATGAATGGAAGCAAGATCCGGAAAGAGAAAGATTTGATGAACAACTAATGATTTGCTCTAATAAAGATACTGTGGATGAATTATTAAGATACATATATGATTGCATTCTAATTTTCAATAAGAATTCTCTCAATATTGATGTTTATCATAGAAGTAATTGCTATTCTGGGATAGTCAGCATGATTAATATTAATAATTTTTTTACTTCAAATAAAATTATCTGTAGACAAATAGAAAATTCACTTTTATTCTCAAATGATGATCTTTTAGATATGACTGTAGATGTTAATAACATGGAGCAGAGATTGAAACCTTATATACAATATAATTTAACAAATAAGCTACTAAAAAAGCAGAATTATGATTATCTGCTAAGTTGGTAGTAAAATAATATATAAAAATGGAAAATCAAAATAACAAAATAATACTTTCAGAAAAGCAAAAAGAAATCTTCTTGAAAAATGGATATATAAATCTGCCAAAAGAAGATGCTCCTGATGAATTAAAGGTATCATTATCCATAGTGCCTGATGGTGTTAAAGCTACCTGGTATAATGGAGAGGTTGAAACTTTAAAAAAAGAACAGATATTTTCTGAAGTAAAAAGCTCTTTAAATGATGACTTAAAGATAGATCTGAATATAACTTCAGATCAAAGAAAGGCATTTTCTGACTATTTTGAGTATGGAATTACCAGTGATAAAGCAAGTTTAAGTCCTGAGCAAGCTGCCAAAATTCCTGATATTATTGATAATAATTTACTTAGTAGTGCAGATAAATTTCTACTTGCCACTGAAGGGCTGGAATTAAAACCATTTGGTTTAAAATATAGTATCAATGAGAACAATAATCTTGAAAGAATACAATTAAATGATGATTTGATTGAAGAAAAAAGTTTAGTTCAAAATAAAGATGTTAAGTTCAAGGATATGCTTTTACTTACTCCTGCAGAAATAAAAGTTAGAGAAGAACTGAGCCACCTTAATACTTCAGATTTTCACAAAGAATTAGCCAATAGATACGCAGCCGAATTATCTAAACCTACAGATTTAAGCAAAGGCCTAAACGTTGATAAAATTTCTGAAAAGCAATCATACCATTGGAATTTAAGTATAGTTACAGGTGAAGATTTTAAAATTAAGGAATCTCTAAATAAACTTGTCGAGCAATTCAATGAGCCTCAATTCAAAAATTTTAACTTTTTGAAAGACCAAATTAAATTTCTTGGTTTTGGAACAAAAGAAAGCCTTCACTTAGAACTGGCAAATAAAATTAACCAGGGCACTGATAATTTTAAGATTAACCAGCATACTGCTATGAATCATTTCAAATCCAATCAGATAAATTTTGAACTAAGTTTTAATAAATCAAAGGAAACAGGAAATGTATTTTTTAATTCTTATGAGATAAAATTGAATAATAAAGAAAAAGAGCAAGACCTGTCTTTTACAGTTGATCTTAAAAAGATTCCTTTTTCTGCTAAGGAGGCTGTGAATCTTATAGAAGGAAGAAGCGTAAGAACTGAAATTAATCTTAAAAATGGTGATAAAGAAGATGTCTTTGTAAAAATTGATTTTCAAAATCCTAATGATAATGGAAAATACAATCTAAACAAATTTTTTCCGAATTATGGGATTAATACTTCAGATATCCTTAAAAAGTCAAATGTTCTTATAGCCAATGACGAAATTAAAAACAAGCTTATTAAGTCTCTTGAAAAAGGAAATGTTGTTCCTGTAATCATAAAAAATAATGATGGAAATAATAAGTTAAATGCTGTTTTAAATCCTCAGTTTAAAAGTCTTAATCTATATGATTTCAAAATGCAAAGGGTAAGTAATATTCAACCAATGCAGAATACAAACATTTCTATAGAAAAACAAACTACTGAAAATAATATTCAACAATCAACACAACGTAAACTATGAGAAAGCTGCTTCTTTTATTTATGCCATTGCTTTTATTAGCATCCTGTAAAAAGGAAATTAAAAGTACTGAAGGATCAATAGATCTATTTACAAATGTATATTATAATGCTTCAAAAGGATTAAATAACTACCGGCAGTTTTATATTTCTAAAATGGATTATAAAAACGATACCATATTGGAGTTTGTTCCTAATGTAGTCTTTCCTACAATGATGGAAAAGATTACATTTATTAAGAACGATTCCTTTCATAAGCCTGTTGAATATATTGAAGGGAAATCTACTGCGTTTATGAAAATGACCGCCAGCAAGCCGGTAAGTGTGTATAAAAAACCATTTGGCTCAAAGTGGGTTAATTTTCCAATTTTTGGATATGATAAAAGGGTTAAAATGAATGACACCATTTTATATGGGAATAAAGAATTTAGCCGTTTTAAAACCATCCAGGGTAAAGTTCTTACTATTTTTTATATTAAAAAAACAGATACTATTCTACCCTATTCACTTAATAAAATTGCCGATAAGGATTATCAAGGAAGATTAGAAAGAATTGATAGTTATGATAAAGAGAAAGATATTTTTACAACTTTGGTCCTTGTTCCAAGAAAGAAAATATCCGATGATGGTAAAGATCTTTTTTCTTTTAATCAGAAATTAAACTCCGTACTTAATAAAATCGAAAAGCAAAAATCTAAATAATTATGAAACATACATTAAATGTCATTTTAGGAGCATTATTCCTCCTAATTTCGTATAATATTAATGCTCAGGTCAATATTATCGATAAAGAGAAATATTTATTGGTTAAAGACAGCATTAAAATTTCAAAGGGAAGTGTTATTAAGGTTAATAAACCCTATCAATTTGATTTTATAGCAATTCAACAACAACAGGGGTTTAATTTAAAAAAAGTTGCAAAAATTGCTGGTATAGCATCAGTGGGAGGAACCTTAGGAACCAGTATCGGAGGGCTTGCTCAGAGTTCCGATGTCATAATTGCAGGGACACAAATAGTTAACCAGGCTAATAATGTAAGTAACATTATCTGGACTGCTGATCAAATTAACCAACTTAATGCTTCATCGAAAGCAAAAAAGATTGTAGGTAAAGAGTTCATTGTTGACGAATGGAATTTTGATACTGCAGAGAATACTTTTTTTCTGATTGGAAAAATTGAAAATAAGAAATACAAAATTTTTCTTCAGAATGCCATAATACTCAACGAAATAAATTTATAAAATAAAAGCACCTTTCTTTAGAGATAGGTGCTTTTTTTATTCAGTATGGAGTAATTATTTTAACATGCCTTTTATTAATAATTTTGGAATCATTAAAATATATTTTCGTGATATAAAAATAATCAAAAGTAAAAGTGCTAAACCAAAACGGGAATTACTTTCCTGAATATTATCAGTAAAAACGTTGGCAACACTAGCCAAAAAGAGATTGAATAGTAGTAATCCGTAAATAATAAATTTTATAATTCCTTTTAATAAAGCTATCATAACACTGTATTTTAATACAATATTATAAAAAGAAAATAATGTAACAAAATAAAATAGTTGTTTTTGTTGTTTTAGTTGTTTTATATATATTTGGAATATAAAATTACCATTATGAACACAGAAACTAATTATAGAAAATCAGTACTAAAAGAATACTTTTCAACACACAATGTGAACATCGCTTTTATGGGCGAGAAAGAGAATCCTTTAATAGTTGATCTTAATACAGGTGAAGCTTTAAATTGTACAATTTCAAATGATAGAACTGGGGTAATATTTCGTTTTTCTGACAATAGTAAAGTCAGGTTCTTTATTGATTTTGTTAATCTGTTGAATGACAAGAAGTTCAATTTCCATCACTGGTATCAAACATCCAGTAAGAAAAAAATTTATATCTTTCAAAATGGAAATCAGTATTTCCAGAGATATAATGTGAAAAAACAGGAATTTGTTCCTATTTTTACATCTGAATTGGATAGGTCTTATTTTGTATTTAGACTAGAGAAAGCTCTTATTTTTCAGCGGAAAATGATACAGAATGGTATCGCACTTAAAATCATCAGACAATGGGAAGATCAAAAAAGAATTTGCTTATAAAAAACACGAAAGAAACAATAGACAAATTTAAAAGAATTGGTTTTGAATTTTACCAAAATAACAACAAAATTCACTTATTTTCATTTAAGAATTTCTTAATAGTAACACTTCTAAATTTAGAAAAAGAATATTTAAAAAAATATAAAACAATATTATTACCAAACGAAGATTATATTTTGTTTTATAAAAAGAAAGGGACAAACATCCATAAGGAAGACTTTGTAAAAGAATCAAAGGAAAATATAAATTTCAGTTTAGAAATGGAATATCATGATTTGTTCTATAAGCTTATGCATACATTTTATATCAACAACAGTAAAAATTATTCAAACTATTCTTCCCAAATGTTTTTTGAAGAAATTGTTAAATATATAACCAATAATTCATTGCAGATGATCGAAATTAACGATTCAGAAAATTAATATAAACCCTATCCAATTCAATGCTTTCTCAATTACAAATATTAAATTCATATCATCTAAAAATAATAGCACTTATGACTATGATTATAGATCATATTGGTGCTATATTCTATCCGGATCTGGTCTTTTTAAGAATCATCGGCAGAGTTGCATTTGTTCTATATGCATTCATGTTAGTTGAAGGTGTTTATCACACTAATAATATTCATAAGTATATTAAAAAGATATTTATATGGGCTCTCTTATCAGAAGTTCCTTTTGATATTGCTTTTTATGGTACCCCTTTTTATTTTGGTCACCAAAATATTTATTTCACACTTTTAATTTCAATTCTTGGAATTTATTATTTACAAAGAATTAAATCTTTTTTTTATTCTTTTTTAGTTGTTATGGTTGTTATAGGTGTTTCATATTTTTTTAATTTTGATTATTCCTGGTACGGGGCTACTATGATTTTAGCATTTTACTTATTAAGAAAGCTGAGCGCCTTTAAGTTTATCTTTATTCAAACTATCAGTACTATAGCAACATTTAATATTCTTGGAGTTCAGATCTTTGCTTTTCTAGGCTTTATCCCAATTTTAATATATAATGGCCAACAAGGGAAAAAAATTGGGTCAATATATTATTCGTACTATGCCATACATTTGCTGATATTTGCATTGATTAAATATCTGATAAATGATTGATGTATTAATTTTTATTATTTACCTTCTTGCTATTATTATTAATGGTTACAATTTGATTTTTAGAAAAGTGGTTTTTAAAAATAAATATTATCTTTTCTTCACAATTAGTGTAATTATATATTCATTGGGTTATATTGGTTATTATCTTTATACCCGCTATTAAATTAAAAAAATATGAAAAAGATTTTTATAACCCTAACAATCATTCCACTATTATTTTCCTGTAACAAAGAAAATAAACCTGAACAATCACAAGCTCAGAATGTAAGATCTGAAAAAGATATTCAGGATTCAATTAGAAAGAAGCAGGAAATGGATGTGATTAATATGGATACTAGTATTGATGATTCCCAAAAATCTTTAAATGAAGATTTAAAAAAAATAAAATGATTTATACATTGACAGCCATCTTTTCAGATGGTTTTTTAGTTCGCTAAATTTTGATCCGGGAGGATCTGCAGCTTTGGTTTTAACAAATTATAATTTAAACCTGGAGAAAGATCTGCAGCTGATATAATTCGTTAAAAGTGGAATAGTCTTTTAGTTCGTTAAATCATACCGGTTCCAGGCGATATCCCCTTCTTCCGGAATCATTTTAACGAAGTATTTTTGTCAGCTGGCCATGAACCTGATTCCTGGGCAAGCTCCCCCTGCGGATCACGTTCCTGTCCGCTGAGTGGAATTTATATTAATGTGTGGCGTGCCCAGGGTAAAAAGCTGAAGTAGGACATTTTTGTTCCATCACTTCCCCGATGATAAGAACTTACCTTAGTTTGCTCAACAGAGGTCTTATCGATTTTCTGATGCAAATTTGAAATGTTTTTTTCTTAAAATTTCTTTCCTGTAATTTTTTTGGGAATCCATTTTTTTGCAAAAAATAAACCCACCACAAAAAAACTACCCCGACTCCCGGCGGATTCTCCGCTCCAATTTTTAGCCCTAAACATTTCACGAGACATTGGCATAGAAAAGTCGAAACCTCAGTTGTACGAAGCAAACAGCAGGAGTTCTTTGAAATCACCGGAAAAGCAACAAACAAAAACGAAACTTATTTTATGCTTTTTACCCAGGGCTCCTGCCACTTCAGAGAAAGTCAAGTGTCCTCGATACCAAAGCATACAACTCATATTTAAAAACACTTTAAACAATATAACTACTAACTAATAAATATAATATTATGGATAATAAGAAATTTCCAAATGGTGTCACATCGTATTTAGAAACTCACTGTCTGATAAGTATAGCTTTAGGAAGCCTTATTGATAAAGAAATTGGTTTTGCATGGGAAAGATATTCTGAACAAGGTTCAGGAGGATTATATGAACTTGCCGAAGAGCTTACTGATGAATTTGAAAAATTACATCATAACGAAGAATGGGTTGACAAGGACTATTTAGAAGAAATTGATTTTTTCATACAAAGCAAATAAAATATAACTACTAACTAATAAATATAATGTTATGAAAGATGAACAACAATCAGCAAATGAATACTATTCACAGTATCACGGAACTGAAAATTACTACCCTTTAGATGGTTTTTTACTAACTGATGGTGTATTTGAAATTGCTGGAGAAGAAGAATGTTTTTGGTTTTTACAAGAAATTACTTTAAACCAAGAAAATCTTACGCACGAAGAATTTCAGACATGGACTTTAAAAAGAGTTTATGGAAATGAATTTAAAATTGAAGCTACCGATGGGAATGATAATTTAATTTATGAAGACATAATCCCCTTTTCAGATTTTTTCTTCAAAGAGCTTACAATTTGGTTAGAAAACGGAGTTTTATTGCTGCCGTCTGAAAGATAAAATTTAGACCTCCCGATTTATAGGATAATCGTTTACAATATGAAAACAGAAGATATTGACCTTTTTGAGTGTATACCGGTAATAATAAAATCAGTCTGTGATAAGTGGATTAAAATTGAAATGGATAAAGGATACCTTACTTATCAGGATTGTAATCAATTTTTATCAGAGCTTAATAATTATGGATATACTTTTGATTACGGACTAGATGCCATTCCATCGAATTTAAGAATATTGAATAGGGATTTCCCTAAATAACCTCTAACTAATACTTTGAATTATGAATAATTATGCAATAGTAAAAATGAAAAATCCTGAGCAAGTGCCCGAATTAAATGACTTACTCAAAGTAAAATATAAAATAGGTTGTGAAGCTTTTAGCAGTTCTGGAAGCCTGATCGTTGAACTGAATAATATTCATGATACTGCAAAGCCTATTATACTTGCAATTGTTAAGTTTTCCAGGACTAAATATTTTAACCAATACATAAGTGTAGTAAAATCTGAAAATTTTGAAGAACTAATCAAAATAAAAGAGAAGTTAAATTAAGAAATAGTATATTTAAACACTTAAAACAACAAAAACAACAATGGAAAATTTTAAGTATATTTTTATTGAAAGAGAAGACTTAATTGCAATTATAGACAAGTCTGAATATGGCTTTTATGCTTCAATGGAACTAGATAAAGAAAAAGTTATAAGAAATTTAACCGAAAACTTACCAGGTGTTAAATATTTTCATAAAGACCTGACGGGTATTTCTAGTGATATAAAGAATGAAGCTATATCAATCTATAATAAATTAGTAAAAGAGGATGAGAATAGATCACGTATTGCTGAGAGAAAGCAGAATATCGTTACTACATTTGGATTTATTATTATTGCATTGATTATTATTTACTTAATTGGTAATATTGTATCCCGTGAAACCAAATATGAGAAATCAACTTATAAAATATTAATGGAAATTTCCTCTCTAAAATCAGCATCATCTTTAAATGGATCTTTTAGTTTTGGTAGAGCATTTGTAAACGAAGAAGATTATTATTTTTTTCTTGTAAAGGATCATGAGGGTTTTGTTAAATACAAGGCACCATCTTCTACAACTTTATTAATTGAAAGAGATACAATACCTTCTTTTACAAAATATTATTTAATTCAAAAAACTATTAAAAGTGAAGGTTTTTTCATATGGAATATAAAAGAAAAAGTTGAAATAGATACCATTGATTATAATTATACTTATCGAAACAAATATAATGCAGTACTTACTATACCAAAAGGATCTATTGAAGAAACACAAAACTATAATCCTTTATGATAAACAGGAATATTTATAAAGCCTCGGTACTATTTATAAGCAATAAAGAGGATGGTTCAAAATATCATAAAACATCAATTTTAATATATGTATTTATGATAGTTGGTTTTAATTCGATGTATATTGTACTTAACAATTGGGCATCAGAAACTAAAATTCAGACTCATAATCCGGATTATATAATATATTTCTTTGTTTTCCTATATAATATTGTCCTTCTATTATTTATCATCAAAAGCTTTATTTTTTATTTTATTGCCAAAGCAGAGGGTATTTATAAACGAAATGATTGTAAGAAAACTGAAAAATATATCAATGAGATTTTATCTGAAATAAATTGTAACCTTTGTGGTAAATCTGATCAGAATCTTACTGCTTTTTTTAGAAAAAATGGTGATTTAGAAGTCTTTTGTAAAACTTGTAACAATACTGTTTTTGAAATGACAGAAAAAACTAAACAAAATTCTTAATTAATATAACAAATAATAAAAATATGAAAGTAAAATTTATATCCACTATTCTATTTCTGAATAGTTTAATTCTTATGGCTCAGGGTACTAAAGCCGTAATGGAAATTGATTATGAAACTAAATATGTTTCCGATAGTTTAAATAGAATTAATGTAAAGGTATTTGCCTCTACCCTACTATGTAATAACGTTGAATCACTTTATTGCAGCAAGGAAGCTAAAGCGTACTATAGAGGAAAATCTACCGAAACTATTAGTACAAATGCCGGTATCATTCCTAAATACCCTAAAGCGGTTGAAAGTTTTTATAAAAATAATAGTTCAATGATCGCTTCTTTACCAGTTGGTAAATATATCTTTTCATTTGAAGAACCTAAACTGAAATGGGATATTTTAAGCGAAACAAAGGAAATAAAAGGTTTTAAATGTAGGCTTGCTGTCACCACTACTGATACAGGTGACCAATTTTTCGCATGGTTTACAAATGATATTTCAATACCAGAGGGTCCATTTCGATTTAAAGGTTTGTCAGGAATGATTTTAGAGGTATATAATAAATCTAAAACGATAGAGATTTATGCAACAGAAATTAGAAAATCTGATGAAATTATTGAACCTCTTAAGTATTTTAATGAAGTAAAAGGCAAAACTAAAGAACAATTTTTAGAAGCAAGGAAAAATTTTCATGATAATCCGTCAATGTATAATGGTAATTTGAAAGTTGTTGACGAAAATGGTAATGATAGAACAAAAATTATGATAGACAGAATTAAGAAAATTAATGTTTTTCTAGATTGAAATAGATATTTTGGTTGTTTTGGTTGTTTATTTAAAAATTATTTATAAATTTAACAAACATTAATATCTAAATCTTTTATTATGAAAAAACTATTATTTGCAGCTGCGCTTGCAGTATCATCTTTAACTTTTGCCAACACTACTACTGGTAATAAGGAAATTAAGGAAGAAGTTAAACAAGAGCAGAAATCAACAGCCAGAGAGCTTACAAAGGAACAAAAGGAGAAGTTAGCTATGTTTTTCAGATGGTGGTCTGTATCATATGGCAATGCTTGTGGAACAACAAACACGGTTTATTTCCAGTCAGATAATCCTGACGGAAGCCCAGGATTTATTGACGAATTAGCTTATGCTGTCAATTCTTCCTATTATACTTGCTAAAGTTTTTTTGTTAATATGAATGTGGTTAAGGGCTTTCCAATTTGGAAAGCCTTTTTCTTTAAATATTGTCTCATACATGCAACTTAGAAAAAAATGAATTGAACAATACCCTTTCTTTTAGATACATTTAATCCTCTGATTTAAAACCATTAATTTTTTAATTAACGAATTATTATTTAAACCTGGAGAAAGATCTGCAGCTGATATAATTCGTTAAAGGTGGAATAGGTTTTTAGTTCGTTAAATCATACCGGTTCCTGGCGATATCCCTTTCTTCCGGAATCATTTTAACGAAGTATTTTTTTCAGCTGGCCATGAACCTGATTCCTGGGCAAGCTCCCCCTGCGGATCACGTTCCTGTCCGCTGAGTGGAATTTATATTAATGTGTGGCGTGCCCTGGGTAAAAAGCTTAAGTATGACATTTTTGTTCCGTCACTTCCCCGATGATAAGAACTTACCTTAGTTTGCTCAACAGAGGTCTTATCGATTTTCTGATGCAAATTTGAAATGTTTTTTTCTTAAAATTTCTTTCCTGTAATTTTTTTGGGAATCCATTTTTTTGCAAAAAATAAACCCACCACAAAAAAACTACCCCGACTCCCGGCGGATTCTCCGCTCCAATTTTTAGCCCTAAACATTTCACGAGACATTGGCATAGAAAAGTCGAAACCTCAGTTGTACGAAGCAAACAGCAGGAGTTCTTTGAAATCATCGGAAAAGCAACAAACAAAAACGAAACTTATTTTATGCTTTTTACCCAGGGCTCCTGCCACTTCAGAGAAAGTCAAGTGTCCTCGATACCAAAGCATACAACTCAAATTTAAAAAACACTTTAAATAATATAACTACTAATTAATAAATATAATATTATGGATAGAGAAACCAAAATCAAATTAATTACAAAAGATACTACTAATCTTAATCAAGAAGTATTTTACGATTCACTAATAATAACGTTTTTAAAAAATGATATGTTTTATTATTTAGTGTTCAGGGGTCGATCTACTAAACCAACGTATTACTATTTTCTTTCGGAATCAAATAGAACAGAAAGCTTAAACATAACTAAGCAACGCATTAAAAGCCAGTATGAAAAAAAGCAAAAGTATTTTGAATCTAAGAAAATTCAAGGAGCCTCTATAAATGAAGGTACGATCTTATATAGCAGTTGGGGGTATGAACAAACAAATATTAATTTTTACCTTGTTTTATCTCGTAAAAACTCTGTTATAACTGTACAGGAAATAGGTAAGAATAAAACTTATGAAGGTAGAGATTATGGTACCTGTACACCAAATGTAGATTTTAAAATTGGTGAACCTTTTCAAAAACGAATTACTAAACACGCATCCATCAAAATTAATGAGGTTGAAGATGCAACTAAATATGATGGCTCTAAACTTCATTGGAGTTCATGGTATTAACACTGAATAAAGCAAAAAAGAAAATAAACAATAAAACAACTAATTAATATATATAATATTATGAATACAACAAAACAAGCCAACGACACTATCATATTTAAAGATTTAAAAATTAATGAACTCATTGCTAGTTCGTCTAATCCGAGAACAGATTTTGAAGAAACAGCATTAAATGAATTGGCTGAAAGTATTAAAGCTCATGGAGTTTTACAGCCTATCATAGTAAGAACGCATCCGAATATTAAAAAGAAATACGAAATTGTTTGTGGAGAAAGGAGATATCGGGCATCTTGTATTGCAGGAGTTAAAACAATTCCTGCTTCTATAAGAGAACTAAATGATGATGAAGTTTTTGAAATTCAAATAATAGAAAACTTAGAGAGAAAAGACGTACACCCAATGGATGAAGCAAAGGCATTTAAAAAAATGATTGATAGCGGTAAATATACCTTAGAAGATATTTCTGCTAAGATTGCAAAAAACCAAACATTCGTTGCACAACGCTTAAAATTGAATGATCTAATTGATGAGCTTCAAGAAGAGTTTTTGAAAGGAGAATTTGGAGTAGGGCACGCTGTTTTATATTCAAGGCTTACGAGTGAAAAACAATCAGATATATTCAATGATGCTAAAACTGGCTGGAATCAAGGCTATGGAACTTTAAAGGAAGCAAAGGCTGAATTAGAGAGGGAAAATGTAGATCTTGATAACGCAATTTTTGATCTTAGTTCAGAGGATTTACTTCCGACAGCCGGAGCATGTTCTAAATGTCTTAAATGTTCTTCTGCTAATACCGTTTTATTTCCTGAATTTGAAGGTAACTTTTGTTTTGATTTTAAATGCTTTCAAATAAAATCTGAAACTGAAAAAGCTAATAGGTTAATAAAAGTGTTGGAAGAAAATCCAAATGTCATTCTAGTGGCTAGTTGGAATTTTAAAAGTAATAAACTTGATGATATCATTAATGAGTATGGTAAAAAGCTTCTAAAACAATATGATGATTACTCAACCTATGGAAAAGAAGGTGAGGGTGTTCAAGCATGGCATGTTGATGATGCTGTTTTTATTGAAATTTTCTTAAAAGAAAATACAAAGACTGATACTATCATAAATAATCCGGGAGCAAATCAAACTTTATTACTTGAAATTTCTAAAATAAAAGATCGTGCTAACCGTGCTTTAGAATTAGATAGAGAAAAAATATACAAACGGACTATTGAGGAATTAGTATATAATGATGAAAAGAATTCTTTATTAATTACTGGTGAAGATTTAATAATTAGTGAAAAAATAGCTATTTGTCACTCATTACTTACTTATGGTGACGATGATTGGATTTCTGAGGAGTTTGGTGTTGATAGATTTGTATTTCGAAACGATCGTATTAAAATAATCACTGAAAACTTTACTGATCAATTTCTATTTAAAGTTCTCAGAAGACATATTAAAAGTGATCTTGTTTCATTAAGTAATCTTGATTATGAAAAAAATGATGATCCAAAAGCCTATTTTAGTGTTATCAAAGATTACTTTCCAGACGATATTAAAATATATACTGATGAACAAAATGATTTAGCCTCCAAAAGAATTGAAAGATCGAATAAAAGAATTAATGACCTTGAAGATGAAGTAAAAAGAACATTAGAAAGTATTGAGACACAGAAAGACGAATTACAGACTAATAATGTGTGTACTGTTTGCAATAGATCTGATGCTGATTTTATAGATGAATTTGGACATCCTGCTATTTGGAAAGACAACGTTTGTCTTCCTTGCTCATCAAAGAGTAAATAGATGAATATGATTACTTAAATAACTTGCCTTTAATTAGGCGAGTTATTTTTTAAGTATTCTATATATAAAATTTATGATGTTTTTTCCGACTATCAAAAAACTAAAACTGCATGATAATTTTTTGGCGGGCCGATGGAGCATTTTCTGATGCCCTCTCTTTCCATCGGCAGCCATCTTTACAGATGGTTTTTTAGTTCGCTAAATTTTGATCCTGGAGGATCTGCAGCTCCGGTTTTAACGAATTATTATTTGAACCTGGAGAAAGATCTGAAGCTGGTATAATTCGTTAAAAGTGGAATAGGTTTTTAGTTCGTTAAATCATACCGGTTCCTGGCGATATCCCTTTCTTCCGGAATCATTTTAACGAAGTATTTTTATCAGCTGGCCATGAACCTGATTCCTGGGCAAGTTCCCCCTTCTGATCACGTTCCTGTCCGCTGAGTGGAATTTATATTAATGTGTGGCGATCCCTGGGTAAAAAGCTTAAGTATGACATTTTTGTTCCGTCACTTCCCCGATGATAAGAACTTACCTTAGTTTGCTCAACAGAGGTCTTATCGATTTTCTGATGCAAATTTGAAATGTTTTTTTCTTAAAATTTCTTTCCTGTAATTTTTTTGGGAATCCATTTTTTTGCAAAAAATAAACCCACCACAAAAAAACTACCCCGACTCCCGGCGGATTCTCCGCTCCAATTTTTAGCCCTAAACATTTCACGAGACATTGGCATAGAAAAGTCGAAACCTCAGTTGTACGAAGCAAACAGCAGGAGTTCTTTGAAATCATCGGAAAAGCAACAAAAAAAACGAAACTTATTTTATGCTTTTTACCCAGGGCTCCTGCCACTTCAGAGAAAGTCAAGTGTCCTCGATACCAAAGCATACAACTCAAATTTAAAAACAACTTAAACAATATAACTACTAACTAATAAATATAATATTATGGAATTAACTAAGAACAAACAAAGAGTAAATGTTTCAGAAATAAAAGAAGATAAATTTATTGCGAAAATTCTTGAAAATCTTGATAAAGTAAATTCAGAAGATTGGGAAAATTATACTGATATAGTGAGTGTTTTACCTTCTAATCTATTTACTGGAAAGAATTACAAAGGATTTAATATTGTAGCCTTATTTTTAGATACGATTGCAAACGGATTTACTTCAGCCAGATATGCTACTTTTAGTAGTATTACTAAGGCTGGCGGAAAACTTCAGAAAGGCGCTAAAGGATGCGTAATTGAATTTTTCAGCTATGTTTATAAACATAAAGAATCCGGAAAGAATTACAGTTCTGAACAAATAAGAGATATGCCAGCAGAACAGCAAAAGCAGATTGATAAAATTCCTTGCTTAAAAACTTACACAGTTTTTAATTCTCAGTTCATTGAGAATCTTACAGATCTTAATTTAGATATTGTAGATGATCTTCCGAAAGAAAACGAAGTTGAAGTGCTTCAAAACTGCGAAAATTTTATTTCAAATATTATCCAAAATGGTGATCTTGATCTAAGGTTCGGAAATGGAACAATAGCGTATTATTCACCAGCTATGGATTACGTTTTTATTCCAGAAAGAAAATATTTTGTCAGCACATCAAAATTTTACTCTGTATTATTTCACGAAATTATACACTGGACGGGCAACACTCAACGACTTAACAGAGTTATGAAAGGTCACAAGGACAAAGAAAGTTATTCTTTTGAAGAGCTTATTGCAGAAATGGGCGCAATGATTAATTGCTTACAGTTCGGTATTTTGAATGAGTTTATAAATTCAGTTCGCTACCTTAAAAGCTGGGCAGATCATAACAGTCAGGAGCGAGAAACAGCAATAAGAAAGGCTTTTATCGAATCAAAAAAAGCTAAGAAATATCTGGAATCTTTATAATAATAGAGCCCTTTAATTAGGGCTTTTTAAAATATATTTTTAACTCAAATCAAATCTTATGAAAAACACTACTAAACAGAACACTAATGAATTGCACCCAGTTGCTGCACTAATACTTATTTTTCTTTTAATTTTTTTGACTATGTATATTCAAAATTTTTAAAAAAAATATAACTACTAATTAATATATATATTGTATATTTGTATTACCAATAAATAATTTAATATGAAACATTATGGAAAGTATTTACCCTGGGCAGGATCTCCCATTAAATACAAATCAGATGAAATTGAAAGGTTAATGTTGAGGGAGAAGCAACTTAAAAGAGATTTGCTCAAAGTTCAAAATGAAATTAGAGCAGCAGAATTTGAGTTTAGTAAGTTAGCAAATGCTGACTGGAGCGATGATGAAATTGAAGAAGCTAAAAGAAAAGCTAAACAAATATAACTACTAACTAATATTTATATTATATTTGTTTAAATAATAAATAACCAATAACTAAAAATATTTAATATGAAAATTGAAGATTTAACAGCAGGTGAAATCATGCATTTTATTCTTTTATTCTGTTATAATTGGACTAAAGAAGATTTTGAAATAGCGTTTAAGGATTCCCGTTTAGGGTGGGATTATTATTGGGATAAGCTGCAAGGTAAGATTAAGGCGGGAACAGAACCGACAACAGCAATGGTCGAAGTTTTACTTAATATTGATAATACTCATAGACCCTTGCTTATCAATTATCTTTTTTCAATAAAATACCCTAATGAAATTAAGACAAAACGTGAAAATCACGACCTTATCCAGAAGCATTTGAAGAAACACGAACAATTAAGAAAAAATAAGAATAATGGCACGGATTAACTTAAGACCTGAAATTATCTATGTTAAAGATTTAACTGAAACGGACAAAGATAATTTTGAAAAAATAATGAACAAATTACGGTTAACCAACAATGGAGAAGCTGTTAAAAAGATTTTTTCTGAGTATCTGAAAAGTGAGAGTGATAGACTTGAAAAATCAAATGAAATAATTAGGCTTAATAAAGAATTGGAAGATGCTAGAAAAGAAAGACAACAATTTATAAATAATGCCGGTAAGTTGATAGAATCTATTTCCACTGTGGAAGATAATTTAAAATTAGCAAAAAAAGAATTAACCAAATTAAGTAAATAAAATAATTCGTTATCAGTTCAAGGATCTTGATAACATAAGAGGGTTCCGGAACGGATTTAACGAACTAAAAAATATTATAAAATGAAAGCAAAAGTAATTTCAATATTTACACAAAAAGGGGGCGTAGGTAAAACGGTAAGTACCATTAATATTTCCGGGGCTCTGGCAGAAATGGGATACAAAACTCTTGTATTGGATGTAGATGCTCAGGCAAATGCATCCTTAGTTGGATATGCTGCAGATCCTGATATTCAATATACCATTGTAGATTTTATAAATTCTTCGGAAGATCCTATATATAACAGGAGAGGAAAAGGTGATAACGTTTATGTTATATCAGGCAGTTTAGAACTTGTAACCCCTAAAAATAGGGACATACTTAAAAAAGCGATTAAAAAAGTTGAAAATGATTTTGACTATATTCTGATAGACTGCCCACCACAAGTTATTAAAGATAAGGAATTAAGTTTTGGAGAAATTGCTTTGTATGCTTCTGACTATATAATTTGTCCTGTCGAATGTGATGAATTTTCTCTTGATGGCCTTACAAAGCTAATAATAGCAATAAATAAATTGAGATCTACCAAAGGACTCAAAGCTGAATATCTGGGCTTCTTCTTTACAAAAGTAGAGGAGCAAACGATTGATTTTAAAGAAGCTTATAAAGAGTTATCAGAAAGTCAAATAAAGGATCTTCTATTTTTAAACTATATAAGAAAAAATAAATTTATAAGAACCAGTTTAAGAGAAGGTGAATCGGCTGTATTTTTGAAGCCACATAACCCTGTATCTATGGACTATCGTAAATTAACAGGAGAAATTCTAAGTAAAATTAAATAATAATGGATAAAAAGACAGATAAAAGACCAAGAAGTAGAGGATTAAGTAATCTGCAATCTGCAGGAGAAGATTTACAAAAAACAGTGAATGAAAAGAATATTGAATTTTCGACTGAAAATAATATTCCTTTTTCGTTTACCCTGGACAGAAATTTAGTATTGTTCATTAAAGAACTTGTTTTAAAAAAGATTAATGCAAGTGTGGAGAACTATCATTTTAATGAGAGTTCAGCAGTTAGAGAAGGTATTCAACTTTTAAGCTCAATTTCACCGGTAAAACAACGTCCTGAAGAAATTGGGAACCCAACTAAAAGGGGAAGAAAATCAACTGCTGCTGAAGGTGTAGTTAAAGTCAATACCTCTTTCTTAATTAGTGAATCTGATAGGGAATATATTTATAACTTCATTTATGAGAGACAAAAAGGAGGAGGACGATTTACAAAAGAAGAATTCTTTGTTTTAGTAGTTGAACAACTAGAAAAGAAGTACAAGATGAAATTTCAGGGATAAAAAAAGAGACCCTAATTACTTAGAGCCCCTAACATCAATAAAGATGTTTTTTCCTAGATCAAATATACAAAATATATTTAATATTACAAACATTATGAAAACAAGAGAAAGCCAAGGCTTTTTTTGTGTAGTTTATGATACTGTATCCAAAAAAACAGTTTGGTATAATAAAACTTGGAATCCCTCTAAACTTGCGGATTATTTATCAAATAAAGGCAAAGAATGGCTGTGGATTAAAAGTTATATTAAAAAGCAAGATTATTTTTCCAATCCGGATAGCTATTATGCAATCTTTGATAAAGATAATCCAATAACCAATTTTAATTATAAGCCATTCCAAAATAAGTAAAACAGGAAGAGAATATGAAAAAGAAAAATAGTACAAGTTCTGCAAATGTTACCAAAACATTTGATGAGCACGAACCTCAGTTATTTACTTTATATCCGAATGAATTGATTGACTTTTTAGGAGGAACCGAGCAGCTCAAAAAGATTAATATTTTTGGCCACCGGATTATTTATGTTGTTATGGAAATGCTTAAGAATATCCAAGTTCATAAAATATCAGTCAATGAAACCAAAGAGATTATTTCAAATGATCTGATGGTTCGGGATGGGCGTTTTCTTTCATTAGCTGATATTAAACAGGAAGAAATTGATAAGAGAAGAGTTTTAGAATCTGGGAAAAAATTAGCAATTATAGAAGAAAATTATTTTGCAGAGAACTTTAATATGTTTCAAATGATAATTCCTACGAAGGCATTAAATGATAACGGTAATATTAAAGTAAAAGATAATAGTGTTTTCGATGAACAGCTCCAGGTATTAAAAACACTGGGGAATCATCGTGTTAAATCAAATACCGGGAATGAATACTTGGTTGCAAATTTTATTGAGCTTCCAATCTATAATAAAGGAGATAACTATATAAGGTTTTATATTACCAAGCCAACGGCCAATATGCTTTTGAATAATATTGATGGATATTCAAAAGTTTACCGCAGTATATTATTTTCTTCTTCGTCTCCAATGCCTCTTAATGTGTACTTATACATTAAAAAGAAGTTTGGGAAAATGAATGGGGGTAATATAAAAATTAAAAAATTTGTTGCTGAATTAGCTCTTGCGGAACATTATAATAAAAAGTCAAAATTGGATGTGTTTTTATCCTCAATTAAGAAAAAGCTCAATGAGATCGGAAACATTTCCTTTGGGTTTGCTATCCTGGAAGACAGCATTAACTTTTCATTATATGAAACAAAGAATACTGTTTTCACTGAATATCCATCAAATGACGAGTATAAGGCCAGTAATGCCTTAAAATACATCAAGAAGAAGCGTAAATTAACTGATAGACATTTAGTTTATATCAAAGCTAAATTTGAAGAGCATGGTTATGAGAAAATCAATGTCATTACTAAAAGCAGATTAAAGGCAGATGTAATAGGTGATGATTATTTAAAATGGTTTGTAGATAAATGTATAGAGCTAAATTTATAATACCCCCATTATATGTTCATGATTATATTACCCCCACCGAATGTTCCTGCTATATTACCCCCATTTAAAGTTCCTAACAGAGATACCCCCACCGGATTTCTCTGTTACCCCCATTCATTTTCCAAAATACCCCCATTCAATATCCTTAATACCCCCACTTTTTTTCTTTGCTACCCCCACCGGAATTCCCTGATACCCCCACTGGGTTTCCCGGAGGGTTTTTCTAAATGCCCACTATAAAGCATTTTAAAGATTTTTCCACGCCCTACTAATAATATAATAGAATAATAATAGATTAATCTTTTTATAAATAATAATACCTTGGGTGGAGTATTATGGATAATAATAAGGAGTTCGCCTATGGCTCACCTGCTTATAGTTTGTCCCTTCGGACAAAGTTTTATTTATAGTCGGAAAAAACATCTATCGATATTTTTTCTGATAAAAAGGAAAAAAAAAAAAAGAAAAAATATAGTTGTTTTTGTTGTTTAAGTTGTTTTTATTTATATTTGTTTAATATGAAAGAGTATTACCAGCTAATAAAAGAATTAGATAACCTTCCAGATAATATGGCCCGGGAAAAATATTTAATGGATATTAAGCAAAATCCATTAATTCCGAGGCACGATCTCCGAAGAATTGCATGTAATATTTTACTTGAAAGCAAATTTATTGAGACAAATTACCCAACGGAGATTAAAAATAGGATAAGAAAAGTTATAGCCTATTTTATGAAAATATCAAAAAAATGAATTAAAAATTATAAATAATATTTTTCTACAATTAAAATTTAACACCTTTTTCTATGAGAATCTTAGCTTTATTTTCTATTAATTTCATTGTCAATTTTTCACTGTAAATAATATGCCAAATATATTCTAGATAACTATAGATGTCCTGGTCAATCTGAGCTGAAAGAAATACATATAAATCTCTTTTTTCGTTATCTGAGAAATATTTTTCGTCAAAATTTACAATATTATCAGCTGCAGTTTTCCATCTTGATAAATAATAATCATCAAATTCAATATTTTTTTCAACAGCTGCGCCTCTGATCAACTCCATACTATCATTATATAAACTTTCAAAATCCTCAGGATCATCTGCAACATACTCACCTAGTAGCCACATTGTAATTTCGTTTAGGCTCATTTTTAGAAATTATAATTTTTCAGGTTCAAGATTAATATATTCTAAATCAGGAGAATATATAGGAAATTGGAATTCTTCAATAGGTTTAAGATTAAGGAAATCTATTCCTTTCTTTACATCCAAGGTTATTATCATACGATCATGTATTTCAGCTTGAACAGGATTTGGAAGAGTAGTGACTAATCCGAATCCTATATTTCCATCCGGATATATGTCATAGAAACCAGCTATATAAAACTGCAGTTTTTCCTTCCAAAACATTTCATGTTTGATCTTTAATGGTGTTTTTTTCCCTTCTTTGAAAACTGTTTTATGTTCATAATATGAGCTGGCAGGTATAAGACATCTGTTATTATTGATTTTTTTATAGTAGGTATATGTTTTTTCAGACTGTAGATTTTTACCTTTTGTAGCTGCATCCGGATTTTTAATAGTCCCCCAAAAAGTATTCATGAGTACAATACCATTATGATTTACTATCGTAGGTATTTCGGGGACTGAAGGCTTTGAGAATGCAGTAATATTGCCTTTGAGTTCAAAATTATGATCTATTTCTTCCGCATTAAAATCAGAAACGGCTTTTTTTAAGTCAACTGCTTTATTATTAAAATTGTAACACATATTAAAATATTTTTTTAGTGAGATCTTCTCTAATTATTGCAAATACCTTACCCATAACAATTACAGTATCTTCATCTGATACAGTGATTTCAGGGAAAGTTGTATTATCTGGAATAAATCTTTTATTTTTTGTATCTAATCTTTTTGTAGTAAATTTTGCGTTATTAAATGATACTACAGCAAGGTCACCGTCATTCACCGGTAGATCGGCTCGGATAATTAAGATATCTCCTTCATGAATGGTGGGAAAATTTGAGATTCCTTTTGCTTTTGCAAAATATGTGCTTTCTGGCTTACTTAAATACCTTTCATCCAAACTTAAATGTTCACCTTCAAAATCTTCGGCAGGAGAGGGGAACCCATTTTCAATACTACTGTAAAGCCTTCCAAAAATTCTGGGGCTTTCAGGATTAACTTTGAGGATATCAATATCTTCAAACTGTATATTATTTAATTGGATAAGCTTCATTCTATTTCTAATAATTCAGACCAATTAGTTGTAAATCTTGGTGAAAGCTTTTCCTGTTTCATTTTCTCCCGTCTACCAAAGTCTTGAGAGCCCAATTTAACAACTGGATTTGGAAGTGATTTGTTTAGGAAATCAATAGCTTTCATTAAATTTTTATGTTTTTCATTCTCATTCAAGCTTTCAAATAGAGAATATTGTCTGAAGGGTTCCGGTGAAATACCTTCAACAATAACACCTGCTTTTTTATAAGCATAGCCGGATCTATATATTATGCTTAATGCTCTTTTAGCATATTGACTTAAAGTTATATTTGAATTACTTGGCTGTGGAAGTTTTAATTTTATTGATTTGCTATATTGTGGAAGATCTTCTCTAAAGAAATTAGTATGAATGAAAACCGTAATTAGAGAACAGTATGATTTTTCTTTTCTTAGTTTTTCAGCACACCTTGTAGCAAATGTAGTTACTCTTTCTTGCAGCTCATCAAATTCAAAAAAATTTTTATCAAAACTTCTGGTGGTAGCAATACCTTTTTTTCTTTTCTTTTGTTCCAGTTCCAGGTATTCTTTACCCTCCAGCTCTCTTTTAAGTCTAAGACCCACAATACTCATTTCCTTCTGAACAAAATAATCAGATTGCTGAGTAAATTGATATGCATTATTTATACCAATGTTCTTTAATTTATTTGCATATTGGCGACCTATACCCCATACATCTTCAATCTTTAACCATTTTAAAGCTTTGATTCTTTTTTGTTCAGTATCGATGATATATACACCCTTAAATTCATTAGGAAATTTTTTAGCAATTCTATTGGCAACTTTTGCCAATGCCTTTGTTGGTGCGTATCCTATTGAAACAGGAATTCTTGTATACTGAGCAACCTTCGATTTCATTTGAAGTCCATAGTCATTCAGATCATAATTTTCAAAACCTTTCAAGCGCAAGAAAATTTCATCTATAGAATATACTTCAACTTCAGGAGTATATTCTGAAAGAATTTTCATTATTCTATTACTCATATCACCATACAAGGCAAAATTTGTAGAAAAGATTTGTACGTCCTTTTCCTTGAACAAATTAGCATACTCAAAAGCTGGTGCCCCCATCGGAATTCCCAGATCCTTGGCCTCATTACTCCGTGCAATTGCACACCCATCATTATTTGAAAGTACAACCACCGGTTTACCATTCAATAATGGATTAAATGCTCTTTCCGCAGAAGCATAAAAATTATTACAGTCAACTAAAGCATACATAGAACAAAATTAAGTACATTTTCAGATAATGCGAATACCACATGTTGTTAAAGTTTAAGAACACAAATCAAAATGCCTATAGCGACAGAACTTGTCGCATTTTATTTATTTTTCCGTTTATGTTTTTTAAAACTTTGTTTTAGATTTTATTAAAAAAAATTTTTAATCTATCAAAATTTTAATACATTTGCAGAGTAATTATAATTACGCAATAGTGTAATTTATAAATAACCCAGCGAGTGCAAATCGCTGAGTTATAATTAAAATTGATGCTACATAAATAGCTTGATGATTTCGGCAATAGCTCTCACTAAAGTTGCAATGCCTTTCCAATCTGGTTTTTTCATTGTGTTGATTTTAATGGTTTGGACACATAAGTTTTTTACGAATGTGTACTTACAATCGAGTTACATTTTAAACATCATTAAAGTGCGGTTCCGTACACGATGTTTTAAAAAAGACAAAAAAATAATGGAACCTATGATTTTACTTCATAGCTTCTTAAATTTAAAAGTTAAAAACTACCATTGGAAGGTCGAAATTCTCAGGTAGTTTTTTTATTTATACAAATATACTAATTATTCTCTCTGGTCATTTTTTCACAAATTTTTCTAAATACAAATTTACTGCTCCAAATCCTGAAAAGCAAAAAGGTAAAATTTTCTATTAAGTTACCCCTAGGTTCCACATCTATCAATCTTTCTCTATAATACTAAATATCTTGTAAAACGACCTTTTTTAAAAAAGATCTATTGTTTCTTCGATGTTGAATACTGCAAAATTAAGTGTTAAAGATAACATATACAAAAGGATTGATGTACAGATTAAAGTATCTTGTGAACCCTTTTGAATAGGAAGTTTATAACAATACAAAAATTTGGTTGTGAGCAATAATCAGCGATTCAATTTGATTGAGGATATATTTAATTTAAGTTTTTATTATCTTCGCAGCAATAACATTTACGGTAAAAATTAAGCATTCGCTTTTCTTGTTAGGAAAACTGGCACTTTTCAAAGAACACAGGAATAAAGCAATGCCTTCGCTTCGGCGTGGGCTTGTTACTTGTGTTCGGGTATGCCAGTACCTCCTAGCATTGACATAGCTCCACGCTTTTTTTGTGCCCTGGAAAATTCAGGATGTTATATGTAAAGATACGACAGCTTTTGTCGTAGTTCTGGCATAGCTTTGTTGAGAGGATAATATGAAAATTGGGGGATTTTACTATACCAGGATCTAATTTTTTTATATATAATTGTCGTCAAAACAAACAAATACAATGAAAAAAAATGATTTTCAGTTACTTCTCCTATGCTTAGGAACTTTGGGAACTGCCCAGATCCCAAAGTTCCCGACAATGCAAAATCCTAATCCCTCCACATTTCAGAATTATTCTGATCACACCTTTACCAATTCAAATAGGAATAATTCGGCTCCCATAGTTCAACAGAACTACAAAAATGTAAGAACTCCCCAATCATACCAACAGGATGTTAAAAAAGTTCAGGAAGATATCAGGCGGTTTGAGCAGGAACAAGCCGAAGCTGAAAAAACTATATTATATTCCAGAATAAAAGCGTTGGAGGATTCCGGATATAATCTGCCCTCTCTTTCAGGAAAGTCAGGAACACAAGCCTATTATGATGCCTTTAATAAACTCTCTACATTTGATACAGAAAACTATTCTACGACTGAAGCCAATTTTATAGTAGAAAATGCTTTTTATGATGGTAAACAGAATTTTCAGCAGTTTAAAGCCGGAATACAAAGGACGGCAAAACAGGTTCTTCAGAAAATGAGAGCTGACAAGCTCGATACTGAAGATAATACCATGAAAAACATCGCCCTGTTTAAGCACTTTTCAAAAAATTACAAGTATGATTTTGATGATTATTTCGGAGCAAAAGACTGGAGTAAAATGTTTATCTCCAAACTTACAAAAACAGGAAAAGGGCAATGTCACTCAATGCCATTGTTATATCTGATGATTGCGGAGCAGATGGGCGCACAGGCTTCTCTCGCTACCGCCCCCAACCATACCTATATCAAATTTTTAGATAGTGAAAACCAATGGCAGAACATAGAGCTGACCAACGGAATTTTTACAACCAATTCCATGATACTGGAGTCCGGCTATATCGGTTCTGAAGCCTTGCAGAATAATGTTTATATGAACAGTCTGAGCAAAAAAGAACTCATGTCTCAGTTTTTTGCTGATCTGGCGAACGGCTACATTCATAAATACGGAATGGATGAATTTGTAGGCAAAACATTAGATAAGGCATTGGAATACGCCCCGAATAATATGTACGCCAATTTGCTCAAATCCATGTACCAACAGGCAAGATTTAAGCACGTTACTGATAATTTAGGAATTAAAAACGCAGAAAATCCAGAAGAACTGCAAAACATCCGCTATTTTCCTAAAGCAATCGAATTACTTCAGGAAACTAAAGCACAGTTTGACAAGATTGATAATTTAGGATTCAAATTCATGTCAAGCTCTGCCTATTCGGAATGGCTAGGCAACATGGGAAGGGAAGCCAACAGACAGCAGAGTGAGGAAATTGCAGAAAGAATAAAGCAGATGAATGCTGAAAAACAGAGAATAAAACAGGAAGATCTTAAAAAAGCGCAGGAGCTGAAGAAAAAACAGAAAGAGCTGGAAAAACCTAAATATATCCCGATAGACCCTAACAAATTATGATGAAAAATTTATTACCATTCACAATCTTTATTTTGCTTCTGGGCATGATAACTGCCAAAGCTCAAAGCAACCAGTTTTACAATGATTCATACCAGACTATTGACAATATGCTGGAAGAAAAACAGAAATATAGTTTTAAAGATGCTGTTTTTAGCGTGGAAGAAGCCTATTATCAGGGTAAACTGGATACTACTGTACTCAATAAGGAGATCCGTTTTTTAAAGAGTTTTGCACAGAGTATCTTAAAAAGTAGGGATTTAGTATATAAAGAGACTGATAAGGAAAAAGTTAGTAAATATTCTGCTGTCTACTCAATCATGTGCCGATCTCTTCCAGTAGCTGTTAAAGATAGTGTTATTCAATACCAACCTTTTGCTTATGATTTTACCGATGTTTTTGGCCATAATGACTTACCAAACCTTTTTGTTTCTAAATTATTAATCACGAAAAAAGGAAACTGTAATTCGATGCCGTACCTATATAAGATTTTAGCTGAAGAATTGGGAGTAGAAGCTAATTTAGCATTAGCACCCAATCATGTATATATCAAGCATAATATTAAATCTATCGGATGGTTTAATACTGAGCTTACAAGCGGGATTTTTCCGGAGGATGGTTGGTTGATGGCTTCGGGGTACATTCATTTAGATGCTATTAAAAATGGGGTGTTTATGAAAGCTCTTAACAATAAGGAAAGCCTTGCGCTCTGCCTTTTTGATCTCGCTCAGGCATATAACAGGAATTTTCCTGATAATGACGGAGAATTTGTTTTAAAAGCTCTAAACAGGGCAGTAGAAATTTATCCCAATTTTGCTAAGGCTTTAATTTTAAGAGCCGAAACCCATAAAAAACAGTTTGAAAATATCATGTTTAAACTGAACCTAAGCAAAGATGTTCCAGAAAACATTAAAATCGCTCAGAAAGACCCCAAGGCAAAGGAGTTAATGGAACTCATGAAAAAGGAATACGGTCACATTTATGATTTGGGTTACAGACAGATGCCCGAAGAAATGTATCTGGACTGGCTCGTATCGTTAAAAACCGAGAGAAATAAATTTGAAAACAAAAAATTAATAAATAACTTTAATAACTAATCACAAATGAAAAAATTATTTTACTTTATCTGTATTTTACTCCTGGGATTTGTCCATTCACAAGAGAGGGGTAAGAATGAACCAAAGGTTGAAAAACAATATGTAAATCCTGTTAAACTTACAAAAGGAGAAAGATCGCGTCCTTACATGGATGAAGTGTTGAAAACAAAAGAGGTTCTTACTCCAGAGGAAGCAGAAAGAAGAAGAAAAAATATTGAAAAAGCTAATCCTTTCAAAAAATATGGGTTCTATCCAAAAATTGCAACGTTAAGCAAGGGAAAGTATTTAGAAGCTCACGATTTAGACAGTATTGTAAATATTGGTTCTATTCGCTTTAACAGAAAGACAAGAGAGATTACAGAGTTAAGAGAAATAGATCTAAGCAATCCAGATGCACAGCCTTTTCTTGATACGGCTGGCCGTTGGTTTTCACCTGATCCGCTAAGCGAAGAATTTTCAGATTGGTCTCCTTATAATTTTTCTTTCAATAACCCTCTTAAATTTATTGACCCGGATGGGAGAGCGCCTGAAGAAGTTAACGGGTGTTGTTGGTGGATGCGTTTAATGCCTTTATTTGAGGAGTCATCTATTAAACCTTCACCTGTTATTGAAACACTTACCAAAACAGGTGAAGCAGGAACAAAAACAGGTGAAACTTCGGCTCAACAGGAACATTTCAATTTTGGTAGATATGTCGAAAAAAAGCAGCTTGCTGAAATGGGAAAAGAGAAGAATACTAAAACTTACGAATACACAGATCCTAAAACAGGAAAAACGGGAAGAACTATCCCGGATGCAATGACAGATGAAGGAGGAACAGTAGAAATAAAGCATGTTGCTAAACAGTCTTTAACAAAACAACTTAGGGGACAGCAGGAAATTTCGAAGGGGAATGGACAGGAAGCAATCTTGAAAATTAATGAATCGGCAAAATTAAGTGAGCCGCTTAAAAATTCAGGTATTAATATTCAACGATACACTCCGCCTGCAAGACCTAAAATAGATAATATTAAAGTTACACCTGCTCCAGCACCGAAGCTTATGCCTGTACCCAAGCCTAAAGACCCTTGTGGGGGTGTTCCAGGATGTGCTTAGTTTAAAAATTATTATATTTAGCTATGAATAATATTGAGAAATTACTTGGGGCAATAAAAGAACAAGCTGAAAAGTTTTTACTTGAAAATGGTGAATTTGCTCCGTATGCTACAAATATTAGAGCTAACGGAAAACTGGTTTATATTTCCGCTTACTCTGAATCAACAGATTCAAAAGAAATGTATGATATTTTGTTAGCTGGAGCTTATGACGATTTACAAGATGACGATGTTCGTGTTTATGCTATTGCTCAAGACGGAAGATATCAAGGAAAGGATGTATTAGTAATTGAATTCATCCTATCTCCTGAAGATAAATTCCAACAAATCTATCCTTATAAAATAGAAGATAATAAAGTAATATTTGGAGAGATGATTTAAATTCAGAATTATGTTAACTAATCCATATTCGACTTTTAAAAACGATGAATTTCTAAAATCTAAAATTTTAGCCAAAGAACTAAATGTTTCTGAAAGTGATTTTATGAATATACAGTTTTGGTTTGACTTATTACTATTGAAACATGAAGAAGCAACGATTAACCATGAAGAGCAATTAATAACTGAAAAAGAATTAGAAGCCAAATTTAACAAGCTTGTTTCATCAGAAATCGAAAGGAAAAGTTATAAATATATTCTTCCAAAATTATTGAATTACAATAATGAATTCAATGGTGCTTTTTTAAGATCGCTGTATGTAGCAAGGTTAGGAGCTTTACTTAGAGAGAACTTGATACCCAAACTTGTTAATGATAAGAAAATTGTTTATTCACCAGAAGATTTTTTTCATACTACCATTTATCTTAAGGATAACTATTTTGTTTCTCCTAACAGCAATTTTTTAGAAGATATACTGAAAATTGAAAATGTTCGTGGTGTTTTTAAACAGGCTACTACCAAAGTTAAGTTTGAAACTTTGAAAAATATATTACACATTATATATCAGAAAACCTATCATCATGATATTATCTGTTTTAAAAAGATTTTAAAATTAGTATCAGAAATAGATTCCGAATTAATTGGCTATTTGAAGAACTTTCAAGTAGAAAATAAACAGGGTTGCTATAAGATTATTAATGATATTTTGAATTTGGATTTATTTAAGGATAATTGGAATGACTTTGAGATAAAAGTTCAATTAATTAGATTTTTCGATACAGTCAGAGGTGCTAATCCTACCTCCAGTTGGAATAATAAATTTCAAGAACTATCCGTAATTATTGATAAAAAAATGTTTTTAGAAATTATTCATGTCGTTTTGAAAAATGAAAACTGTAGAATTTATGAATTTGATTATGGGGCGCAATGGGGTGACGATACAGCGAAACGATTTTTAAAATCTGCACATTTGATAAAAGATATTTTGTAATGAATAATAGTGTAAAAATCGAAGATGATAATATTTATCAATACAATTTATATAAGGCAAAAAATACTTTATGGTATTTTAACTCTCTAATTATGAATACGCAGAAAGAATATAATTCTGTTAAGTTTAAAAATAATGAAAATGTTTATGGATGGTTAGAAAATGTTAAAATTGAAGGGGAGTATTTCTTAGGTAACTTGGCTGAAAACGGCATTTCACAAAAGATAATGATTAATAATGTCATAGACTGGATGATTATTGAAGACGGAAGATTGATTGGTGGTTATACTATAAGGCATTATAGAGATACTCTTGATGATGAAGCAAAAATAAACTTTGATATTGATTTTGGAGTAAGAATTGACGATGGAAATGACTTTTTTAAACCGGATTTGACTACACCTGAAGGAGCTATAATTAAAATTGAAAATTATTACTCAAATAAAGATTTAAAAGGTGTTATTTCTTGTAAAGATTTTCAAATGGAAGCAGAAAATTTATTGAAGGAAAGAGGCGCAATTATTACCGAAGAGACTAAAAATAAAATAGCAGAAGCTCTAAAATCATCTGTGGTCGAAACTTTTCAATCAAATGAATTTCCAAATTTCGAAAATATAGAAAGGTGTTTTACCCTTTTAGAAGAAAAACAGGATCAACGATTAATTAAAGAAAAAGTCATCTTTCAAAACGGAAATTTTACATTCAACAAATTATGGGTATGGCGATCTAAAGAAGGAGATTGGAAAGTTTTAAATCTGGTTGAAGATTAATGAATACAGCAGAAAAACTTATTTAAAATTAATAATAAAATAAATGTTACCAATTTGGTAACATTTTTGTATATTTGTATATGAGAATCATAGCCATTAAAACTTTAAAAATATTTATAGAGGATTTTCCAAAGTCAGCGCAGCCACTTTTAGCATGGCATGATGAATGTTTAAATGCAGAATGGAATAATCCAAACGAATTGAAAGCACAGTATGGAAATGCTTCCATACTAAGCGATAAAAGAGTGGTTTTTAATATCCACGGTAATACCTATCGCTTGATTGTAGATATTGAGTACAGACTAAAAATTGTTTTTATTGTTTGGTTTGGAACTCATAAAGAATATGACAAAATTGACGCCGAAAAAATCGAATATGTTAAGACCAATTAAAACCGAAGAACAGTACGAAAATTGCCTAGAAAGAATTTATATATTAATGCAAGCTAATCTAAAACAAGATTCTAAAGAATCAGATGAATTAGAAATTCTTTCAATTCTAGTTAAAAACTATGAAGAAGAGCATTACCCAATCGAAAAACCTAACCCAATTGAAGCCATAAGATTCCGTTTGGATCAAATGGGTGTTGGAGAATCCTATTTGACAAAACTTTTAGGAAGATCACGAAAATCAGAAATATTAACTGGGAAAAGAAAATTAAATCTTCCTCAGATTAGGAAAATCAGTAACGAACTTCATATTTCTGCCGATGTATTAGTACAGGAATATTAAAGTTATATATTAAAGCTATCAATCATTGATAGCTTTTTAATTTGTTAAAAATTATACCAGGATCTTCTGTACATACTTTTTTATAAGTTAAAAGAAAAATATACTAAATCTATTTTTCATTCTTATGTGAATTTTATTAATTTTGTAGATCTGCAAAAACTGAAAAACACAAAAATTTTAAAGTATAACTAAAAAAAAACCATAATTTTAAGGGCATATAAATTTAAGTCATGAAAACAAGGTTAATTTTATTAGGGATAGCATTAACAGCAATTTTATCAGCTTGTGCGGATAGAGATGAAACTATTAATGAAACAAATATTTCCCCTCAAAAAAAAGTATTTATTCCTAAGAAAGAAATAAGAAAACAAGAATCGAATGGAAAAAAAAGCGACACCATTAAAACATCGTCAGCAGTCCAAGTTGTCAACCCAGGGGACATCGTTGTTCCACCGCACTAAAAAAGTGCAATTATTATTATCTATTTTATCTTCGATAGCACTTATTATAGGTGGGTTACTTCCATTTTTGGATAATATTTTGAGTTATTTTTATCCGGAGGCGATGGCAAAACCATTTGGTGGATTTCCAGCGACGAAAACAGCAATTTATATATTTTCCGTTGTATTCGCTACTCCAATAATTCTTATTGCAAGTAAATACCACCCTTGGTGGTGGTGTTATATTAGTCCGATTGTATCTTCACTCATTCAAATAACAGGTTTTATTATAATTTGTTTTGGATATACTTTTAACTTTGACCTAACTGCTTATGCATGTTACATTATTGCTGGGATTATATTAGTACCATTGATAAGAAAAGCATATAACTACAGCCAATATATCTATTTAGTGGATGAAAGAGAAACGGAAATACTGGAAAGCACGCTGAAGTATTTAGAAAATGAGGAAGACGATGATTAGTAAATTTAATCTAATTTTACTGCTTGATGAAAAATATAAAGCTGATTACTTAACAGGTAAGATAAAAAAAAAAACATATCTTGCCTGTCGTATTTTTCTGTCATTAGAAGCAAAAAAAATTATGCTTTCTTCTGAGAGCAAGGAAAAAGTAATATTTTTTATTGAGAATGGCCAAATTGATAATACTACCCCCTTACAACAATTAAAAGAATTGTTTATCAATTTAGACTAGCTTTTTTCAAATTTTTCTAAATATTTTAAGTATTCTTTTGGATCTTCCAATTCTCCTGCTTTCTTAATATCTTCTATGTTAATATCTTCATTCATTTCTAAGAGTACTTCAATAAGTGTATGAATTGAAAACATACCTGCTAAAAGCTTTTCTTCCGATTTTTTTATTTTATTATTCATTTCTGATTTTAGTTCAGAAATTAGCTTTCGGATCTCTGCTTTTATTATTTCCCCTTCAGAAATGGAATTTATTTTTCGTAAAGCTTCTTCCTTCAGCATTTCTCCTTCTCCATTTCTTAACAACCAATCCCCATTTAGAAAAGGGCATTTTTCCATTACTAGTTCGTAATCTATGACATCTCTGCTCTTCCACGCTGACAGCGTATTTTGTTTTATACCTAAATATAAAGCAAAATCCTTGTCATGTTTTATTTTAAGATAATTTTTAATATGATCCAGTATTAGAGTTTTCGTCATAAATTATGAATTTATTTATCAAATAATGTAGTTAATTCTACAATATTTGATATATTTGTTTTGTATCACCCAAAGCAAGACAAAAATAAGACAAAAAATTAAAGTTGTGTGAGTTCCAAAGATAAAATTTACTAACTCCATAATAGAAAGATAACCAGGATTAAAAAAAATTTAGATGAGTAATAAGCGTAATAGTAATATTAAAAATTCTGCTAATGATCTATATGATATTTATACAACAGAAAAGCAATTGTATGAGTATAAAATGGGTATAAAGCTTTCAGAAGGAGTAAATGATATTGCTACCTATGAAGATTGCTTTTGGTTGATTGATTTAATATACAAAGATCAACCAAAATTAAATTCTCAACCTCTCATATATGAGCTGGAAAAGGTTGAAGAAAATAATTTTACTCTTAAATGCTTTTATGAAAATGGAGTAGTGGTTTCTGAGCAAAACAATTTGAAGGTTAGTTTCTATTTTGAATATTTACAGATTGTTAGAAAGGGTAAAATATTATGTTTACCAATAGAAAATAGTTTATATTAATGTAGCTGGGATGTTAGTCATTGCTACAAATTTTAAAAATGAATATGATTGAAGCTGATAAAACACATGAAAAAATTATTGTCGAAATTTTGACTGAAAGTTTCGAGAATGTTATGATTGATAATTCAATCAACTTTATTGTAGGTTTTGGAAAAAACAGGAAAAAAAAATTAAAAAGACTTTTCACATATCAATTCAAAATGGCTTTAATGTTTGGAAAAGTATTTACTAATGATGATATAAACTCCGTTATATTATTTATTCATACTAAAAAATTTACATTGAAAAGACTTCTTTTGGAAATTCATTTAGCTTTTAATGTTATTGGAATAATGAATATTTTAAAAGTTTTAAAAAGAGAAAAAGTTTTGAAAATGAGCCATAGCAGTTCTGATTATATTCACTTATGGTTAATGGGGACAAGACCCTCGCAGCAGGGTAAAGGAACTGGAACTACATTATTAAGGAAAGTTTTAGAGTATTATAGAGGAAAAGTAATTATACTAGAAACTACTGCTCCGGAAAATGTAGTATTTTACCGTAAATCCGGATTCGATGTTTTTGAAGAGAATCACGCTCTTAATTATCCACTTTATTTTATGAGACATGTTTAAGACACAAATTTATCCCAGTACTTTTATTTACATACTCATATTTATAATATTGTTCTTTGTAGGATTAGCTAAGCTATTATTCGTATGGAATACTACCGAAAGACAATATACGTTAAGATATGTTTTTATATGGTTAAACGGTATATTATATAATACTGTAGAAGGTCTGTTACCAGATAATAATATTGAAATTGATGTTATGTCACAAAATATTTTTGCCTGGATGATAGGTCTTGTCGTAGCTTATCACTTTTTTATTTTTATTAAAAATGAATATCAACTAAATTTTTTCTTTAAAAATTTTATGAATGAAAGAATTGGTATGATAGCCCTTTTTCTATTCATCACTTTTTTCATTTTACCATACATTGTAACAAAAGAATTAAATATAAGCCGGTTAATATTTTTGTCTTTATTTCTGGTTTTTCTCTTCTTATTTTTATTCTATATTGTCAACAAAAAAATAAATACAATATTAAATGAACAGCAACCTTTTCTGAGGTTGCATGCTATTAATGGTATATTAGCTTTTTCATTTTTTTGTGGATTTCCTATGGTAATATTAATATATGGGGATAACCAATTAATTGAGCATACAGTTTACTCAACTGCTTTAATTATTGTATCTATAGATTACTTTTTTTCTAGAAAAAGGAAGATGGAACTTCAAGCCTTGTTTTCTATCAATTCTTTATCAAAAAGAGAAAGAGAAGTTCTCTTATTAATTCTTAATAATCCGGATATGAAATATCCAGATCTAAGTGATAAACTTAATATTTCAGAAAAAACATTATCAACTCATTTAAGTTCAATTTATAAAAAAACGGGATTGAAAAGCAAAAGTAATATTGAAGAAATGAACCAAACATTAAAAAAGCTAATTTCTGAATAGTATTGGTTTTCAGTACTAAGGGTAACCCTTAAGATATTTCAGGGATAAATTCAGGGTTAAATTTTGGCTATTTTTTCTTTTAAATTATAAGTTTGATTCTTAATAATATTAAACAGAAATTAAATGCTTACCTATATGAAAAATCGATTTGAATCAGCTAATAAATATTACAATCATTTTGTTTCTTCTGAGGTTTTTTACAATTTCCAAAATAGTTTTTTAATAACTGATGGAATATTTGAAATTGCTGGAGAAGAAGAATGTTTTTGGTTTTTGAAAATTATTGCAGATACCCAAGAATATCTTAAAGATTTTCCATTACAAAATTGGGTTTTAAGGAGAGTAGCTAATAATGAATTTATGATTAAAGCTACAGATATCGAAGGAAAAATAATTTTTGAGAAAAGTATTTTTGATTGCAAATTCTTTTTTAATGAATTTGTAGTTTGTATCTCTGATAGTTTAATTATGTTACCTAGCGAGTACAAATCAGCTACAAGAACTCAATTGAAAATTACAGCAAATCCATATTTTCTAAAATACCAATTAGTTAATATTGATGTAGCCAAAAAAATAGTATGATTAGGGTCAGAACCTTTTATCAAAATCTATAATTTAATAAAAAGAGTGTATTATTACTGCACTCTTTTTTTATTATTTAATATAAATATGCTTACGCTTTTATAATAGGTGATCTACCTTTATCCAATAACCGTTTATAAGGCCCTCTCTTTCCATCGGCAGCCATCTTTACAGATGGTTTTTTAGTTCGCTAAATTTTGATCCGGGAGGATCTGCAGCTCCGGTTTTAACGAATTATTATTTGAACCTGGAGAAAGATCTGCAGCTGATATAATTCGTTAAAAGTGGAATAGGTTTTTAGTTCGTTAAATCATACCGGTTCCTGGTGATATCCCCTTCTTCCGGAATCATTTTAACGAAGTATTTTTTATCAGCTGGCCATGAACCTGAATCCTAGGCAAGTTTCCCCTCCTGATCACGTTCCTGTCCGCTGAGTGGAATTTATATTAATGTGTGGCGATCCCTGGGTAAAAAGCTTAAGTATGACATTTTTGTTGCGTCACTTCCCCGATGATAAGAACTTACCTTAGTTTGCTCAACAGAGGTCTTATCGATTTTCTGATGCAAATTTGAAATGTTTTTTTCTTAAAATTTCTTTCCTGTAATTTTTTTGGGAATCCATTTTTTTGCAAAAAATAAACCCACCACAAAAAAACTACCCCGACTCCCGGCGGATTCTCCGCTCCAATTTTTAGCCCTAAACATTTCACGAGACATTGGCATAGAAAAGTCGAAACCTCAGTTGTACGAAGCAAACAGCAGGAGTTCTTTGAAATCATCGGAAAAGCAACAAACAAAAACAAAACTTATTTTATGCTTTTTACCCAGGGCTCCTGCCACTTCAGAGAAAGTCAAGTGTCCTCGATACCAAAGCATACAACTCAAATTTAAAAAACATTTTAAACAATATAACTACTAACTAATAAATATAATATTATGAAAAAGACCATTTTAATCATTTTAGCCTCAGTTACTGTACTAACAGTTGAATTTATATTCGGATATAAACTTGGAGTAATCGAAGGAGATAGATCAGCAAGAGAGAAAGCAAACCAGCGTGCTGTAGATATGATTCTTAATGATGAGATACCTAACTACTATATGGTAGTTGGAACTGTTGATTATCTTATTAATAACAAATCTGGTGATCTTGAAAAAGCACTTAAAGAAAAACAGGATAAATCAAAAAAATAGTATATTAGACAACAAAAACAATAAAAACAACAATTTAAAATTTTATATTATGAAAAATTATGTAGACTTAATCGGAAGAACCGGGAACGAAGTTAAAACAACTAATTTTGAGAACGGGGGACAGGTATCTAATTTTAGTTTAGCAACAAACAAAACAATTAAAAAGCAAGATGGGACAAAGGAACAGAAAACAGTTTGGCATCAAATCGTTGCATTTGGAAAATTGGCTGAATTAGCTCAGCAATATGTACAAAAAGGTGAATTGATTAATGTAATAGGTGAAATTCAATATCGTGAATATGATGATAAAGAAGGTGTTAAAAGATATATCACTGAAATAGTTGCAGATCGGATTATTTTTTTAAGTCCCAAATCTGAACCAATTGCAGAAGATTAGGATTAATATTTATCAGGGAACTCTTAAATGAGTTCCTTGTTTTTTATTAATAGAATTAAATTTCAAAATGCGGAAAACCGTAAAATAAAATTATATAATTTTCATAGTTTTACTTATTTGTATAAAACACTAATTTAATAAAAAGCTAAAATGAGTAAAATTAGAATACTAATAATTATTTTAATTTTTGGAATATTTGCCACAATAATAACTTTATTATCATTCCGAATAGAGTTAATACAAGATTCAACAGTAAAAATTCTCCTGTCATTATGTACAATTTTAGGAATTCTTATTGGAAGATTACTTGATAACTTCTATAATCAAGAAGAAAAACATGAAATTTCCAAAGAAATTGATGAGATAGGTAAAGATTAGTCAACATATCTTTAAAGTATGTTTTTTCCGACTATTAATAAAGTAAGGAACATACGACTATTAGTCAAGATTTCCATAAGTATAATTCTTGCAGGGCCAACTTAACGAATTATATCAGCTGCAGATCTTTCTCCAGGTTCAAATAATAATTCGTTAATAGTAAATGTTTATTTAAACGGTCGGTTTCCTGTACTCAGGGTGATATTTAATTAATGAGTATTTTTCTTCTTATTCTAGTACAATTTATTTGTACACAAAATCAAAGTACATTATATTTGTTTTAAATGAGTAAAATGAACTTATGTTAATTGGATATGCAAGAGTAAGCAAGTTTGAGCAAAATTTAGATTTACAAACTGATGCTTTGAAAAGTTTAGGAATTGACAAAATTTTTGTTGATAAGGTAAGTGGGGTAAAGTCGGAAAAGCCCCAGCTCAACGAATTATTAAACTTTATACGGAAAGGTGATACTTTGACGGTTTGGAGATTAGACAGGATCGGGAGAACTACGGTTGGATTAATTCAGTTTGTATCGGAGCTGAACGAAAAAGGAATCCATTTTAAATCCATTTCTGAAAACATTGATACAAGTTCCGCTAGTGGAAAATTAATTTTCCAAATATTTTGCGTTTTAGCTGAGCACGAAAGAAATGTTTTGATTGAAAGAACCACTGCAGGTTTAAAGTCAGCAAGGGCCCGTGGAAGAAACGGGGGAAGACCAAAAGGTCTGACAGAAAAATATAAGGAAATTGCACCTTTAGTAAAAGCTTCATATGAAAGTAAAAAGCTGCCAATTGAGAAAATTATGAAAGCATTTGATATTGGAAGTAAAACGACATTTTATAAAATAATTAATTCTTAAAAAACGATAATATGGAAATTATAACGCCACAAGAAGTAATGCATTTTACTGCATTATTTTATCACAATTGGACTCAAAATGATTTTGAGTTAGCTTTTGAAAATTCCCACCTTGGATGGGATTATCATTGGAATAAGCTACAAGGTAAAATTCAAGATAATGCAAATCCGACACAAGCAATTGTTTCTGTAGTGCTTAATATGGACGATAAGCATCAAAAAATGCTTTTAGACTATATTTTAAATGTGAAATATGTAAAAGAAATTGCGGAGCATAAAGATTGGCAGATTGAATTATCAAAACTAATGGAAAACAGAAAATAATCTCAAATAACGATAATATAAAATTATGGAAAATAAAAATTCAGAAATAACAGCTAAGAAGGTATTTCTACCCTTTTATAGATTTTTAGCAATTGGTTTTTTGGTGACTATTGTTTTGCAGCTGCTGAAATTTGCTCATTTGATAACTTTTTCGGAAGATGTTTCTACTGGGATCATTATGTATCTGGTTTTCTATATAGGCTTTATTTGCGCTATTGCTTTGTTGGATGAAAAACGATTAAAACTTCTTTAAGTAGAGAAAGCAAAAAGAAAAAATGTAAAATCTCAAATAAGGTAACATGGAATATTCTGTAGGTGTTGAATTAGAATTAATTGAAATATTAGAAAAGTATTGTTTCAATTTTAATTTTAATATTTTAGAAAGGGATGAAATTCTTTTTCTTCCAATTCAATTTTCGGTAAAGCAAAATTTTGATTTTTACCCATGCATATTTGGTTTTTATTCACAATTATTTGATGAAGAATTAGTGAAAGATTTATTCAGTTATCAGGCTTCTCATTTAGAAGCGATAGATAAAAAAAACTTTATTATTCACTTTGCTTTTCGTAGCAAGCAAAGGCTGATTTAAATTTAAAAATGATAATATGAATAATTCAATCATGTATTTTTTGAAAATCTCATCTAAAAGCCCATCAAATGATGATCTTTATGATTTATTAGAATTGGAAACAACATTTAATTTATGTATAGATGATGTTATTAATCTTAAAAATAAACCTTATTGTGATAAATTGGTAGAAGACTATAAAACTTATTTTTTTAAAATTATTGGTCGAATGTTCATTTCAGATGATGACCATGAAAATAATGGAGGTGTATTAACATTAGTAATGGAACCATATTTTGTAAAATAAATAACAAAATTAACGATGGAAGACTTAATAAAAGCTTTACAAATATTTTTGAAATATCGAAATTTAGAAAATCCTACCTATTGCGATCATGATGCCATGATTATATATGATATTGAGTTCGATGAAGTTGATCCTTCAGACAGAGAAGATCTTATTAATTTAGGTTTTTTTTGGTCTGAGGAAGAATGTTGGATGTCCTACAGATTTGGAAATTAATCATTAACAGGAAGGGAAAAATTTTTATATTTTATGATTGTTATGGGTGTTTAAGTTGTCTACTTTCGCTTTATTTCTGAAATTGAAAAATATAACTCTAAAAAAAATTATTAAAAAAATAATGAAAAATTGTATAATTATATTTAGCAGACATTATGGATTTTGCTATCAAGAAGGTCTTTCAGAACTAATTATTAATGATGAACATATACTTAAGGAGATTCTAAATTTGGGTTTTGAAAGAAATGACTTACAATCTTTGTTTGAACAAGATGGAATTGAGTATTTAACTTCTGATTCCGTGTATTTTAAAGAAGAAAAACCTGAGGCACCCGAATACAAAAATAAAGAACAGGCTATAGCTTTAGTAAAAAAGATATGTTCTGACAAGGACTTTGTAATTTCTGAGGAATTTAATTGCTTTGATTTCAGTTTTCCTCGAATAATGTTTAATTAATCTCACAAAACAATAATATAATTATGAATATCACTGAATTTATATCCCATTATGGAATGTATGTTATATTAGTTCCAGTAGCACTTACAACTATCTTATTAATAATAGGAGAAATGATAAAATATAAGGAAGGTATTCCGGTCAGCTTAAGTAGAATTTTTGCAGTTATTTTTATGGGATTAATGGGCCTTACAGCAATTAAAATTTTTACATTACCAGACAATCAGCAAAAACCTATAAAAGCATTTTTTAAATCTATTGACTGGAATTTTTGGGGTTATTATATTCTTTTTCCTTGTTTTCTAACAATTCTAATTATTTCTATTATTAATGCTCTAAGGCAAAAAAATGAAAAAAATGGATTTAAGAAATTTTAAAAACTTTAGTAATGAGTGAAAAATAAATAGAAGTTATGAAAAATCAAATGGAATTATTACAAGAAGAAAAATCTGTTTTAGACAAAAAAATTGACAAAAAATTAAAACTTTTAGCAGTGCTTCTATTTATTGTATTGTTGGCTGTTATAAATTGTTTTTTACATTATCTGAGTAGAGATTTACGATTAGGCATATTTTGTTTTGCAATATTTTGCCTTATGATAGGGTTTATAGAAACTATGAAGATTGTCAAAAAGATTAGGTTTGTTCAAGATGATATAACTGATCTTGAGGATGAAGAAAATAGAACACAAAAAGGGATTTTAACCTTGGTTACAGGAGAAAAAATTGAGAGTACATTCATTCGTCCTAAATATAAAAGTAATGATTATAGAGACATTAAAAATGATGCTGTATATCATTATGATAAGGTGGTAGGATTTAAAAAATTTGATTAATTATTAAAATGAAGAAACCTGAAGATTTAGTGATTTCGGCATCAAGAGAATGGAACTCTTGTTTTAAATCATTTTTAGATGACTGCTGGAACCGGGATAACCCATGTAGAGAACAAATCAATATTATTAATTCAATAATAACGACAAATACATATTCTGAAAATTATAAATCCCCTCAAGAGCCATTAATTAGTTTGATCCTTTTTGAAAGTCAATTCAAGAGAATTTGTGATGTCTTTAATGCTTATAGTCTTAAGGTGCTTTATATGCCAGCTGGCCAAGCTTTACTTTTATCTGCTGATTTAATGTATTTTGACTTTTATAATAATAAAAATCTTTCTGCTGAAGATATTTATAAATCTATCTTAGATAGACCTATGTATAACAGAAATTAAAAATTGTATATTTTCTCCTCCTTAAAAAGAATAAAATCATGAAAAATTATTTTTATCTCCTTTCTGCTTTAATTCTCTTCCTGATTGGCTGTATATATTTCAGAACTGGGTACTTTGAGAGTTCAATTAGTACCAATGAAACTACTTTTTTTATAAAAGGAAAAGACTCTATCACTTCTAAAAAGTATTATAGAGACTTATCAGGAAATTGGATTTTACTAGATAAAAACGTTGTTATAACTGCTGAAAGCTGGAAAGCTATTAATATGAAAACAAAATAGCAAACTAAAGAATTATTAAGAGCTTCCTTTAAGGGAGCTTTTTTTATTTTTATCTAATACATCCTGCTGATATTATTTTTCTGACTATAATTTAGTTTTTTGGCGTTCCTACGGTCGGGCTTTTCGCACTCAATCTTTTTATTGAGATTCATATAAGGAATTTTTATTTTTTATTTTCTCATAAAAAGGATTTCAAACAATTGCTACAATCCCTAACGCAAATAAGTGCATATATTTTAGTTCGCTAAATTTTGATCCGGGAGGATCTGCAGCTTTGGTTTTAACGAATTATAATTTAAACCTGGAGAAAGATCTGCAGCTGATATAATTCGTTAAAAGTGGAATAGTCTTTTAGTTCGTTAAATCATACCGGTTCCAGGCGATATCCCCTTCTTCCGGAATCATTTTAACGAAGTATTTTTGTCAGCTGGCCATGAACCTGATTCCTGGGAAAGCTCCCCCTGCGGATCACGTTCCTGTCCGCTGAGTGGAATTTATATTTATTGTGTGGCGTGCCCAGGGTAAAAAGCTGAAGTAGGACATTTTTGTTCCGTCACTTCCCCGATGATAAGAACTTACCTTAGTTTGCTCAACAGAGGTCTTATCGATTTTCTGATGCAAATTTGAAATGTTTTTTTCTTAAAATTTCTTTCCTGTAATTTTTTTGGGAATCCATTTTTTTGCAAAAAATAAACCCACCACAAAAAAACTACCCCGACTCTCGGCGGATTCTCCGCTCCAATTTTTAGCCCTAAACATTTCACGAGACATTGGCATAGAAAAGTCGAAACCTCAGTTGTACGAAGCAAACAGCAGGAGTTCTTTGAAATCACCGGAAAAGCAACAAACAAAAACGAAACTTATTTTATGCTTTTTACCCAGGGCTCCTGCCACTTCAGAGAAAGTCAAGTGTCCTCGATACCAAAGCATACAACTCATATTTAAAAACACTTTAAACAATATAACTACTAATTAATAAATATAATATTATGAAAAAAACTAAAATCACATTATCAGTAGGAGATATCTATTTAGAAGATCTTACAGAGGAAGACATTAAAATATTAAAGCCTTACGTAGATGAAATTTTTTCAAAACTTGATGATTCGTATTATGAAAGAATCAAAAAATTAACCGCTTCAGAAATTGAGCTTGAACTTAATAATATGACTGAAGGTGAGCTTTACCACTTTGCTAAAATTAACGAAAATTTTATGGAGTTCAGCAGCTGGAGAGCAGATTCATTTACTCTTAAAATCTGGAAAGAAATTTTTAAGCGAAACAATTTAGGGTATAAACAAGTAAGGTCCCTGAGTAAAAAACAAAGAAATCTGCTAACAAAATTAGGTCTTAACTATAGAAAAGATCCAGACCAGGGTATGTCTTAAAACTGCCCTTCATTTTAATATTTCTATCAACAATAAAAACAAGTAAAAACAATTATGGCAATTTTCAATTCTAATTTTTATCCTACACCTGAAAATTTAATCAGAAAACTTTTAGAGCCTTATAAAGTCACCGGTAAGTATGAATATAGAGATAATTTTATTATCAACGGGAATGTATTAGAACCAAGTGCAGGTAAAGGGGACATTGCAAAATTTATAGAAGATAAAACTAGATCCAAAATATATTGTATTGAATTGGAACCGGAACTTCAACAAATTCTACGAGCTGATGGTTTTCCTGTTATTCACAGTGATTTTCTAAATTATGAGAAAGATATGTATTTCGATTTTATAATTATGAATCCACCTTTTGAGACTGGAGATCTTCATTTACTAAAGGCGATTGAGCTTGCTTCAAAAACTAAAATAGCATGTATTCTAAATGCGGAAACATTAAAAAATCAATTTTCTGAAAGTAGAAAAAGATTAGCATTTTTCCTACAAAAGTATGATGCAAAAATTGAATATGTAGAAAATGCATTTGTCGATGCAGAGAGAAAAACAAATGTTGAAGTTGCTTTAATTTGGCTCGAGATCAATAAAAAAGATAATTTTTTTGACTTCGAGTATGTTACAGATAATGAAATTTCTTCAGAGTTTAATTTTGATTTCGCAGAGTTTGAAGTACAAAAAAATGATATAATAAATAATCTGCGTATTCGCTGTGAAAAAACAAAAATAGCCTTAATTGAAAAGATTAAAGCAGATGCAAAGTTCAAATATTATTGGGAACAATTTGCGGATGAAGGCTATCAAAAAGAAGAAGATTGGATCATTAAGAATGAAACTCCGGAGAAAATATTTTCTCATTTCTCCTTAAAATCCAAAGTGTTTATGTGGAATTATGTTATTAAATATTTAGATGTAAAAAAATTTATGTCTTCATCAATGATCAAAAATTATGATGCATTCATATCTCAGCAATCTATGATGTCTTTCAATAAAGAGAATATTTTTTCTTTTTTTAATATGATTATGGGAAACCAGGAGAACATAATTAAAGATATGATTATTGATGTTTTTGATAATATAACCTCCTATGCACATGCTAATATTCTACCTGTTCCAAAATGGAAAACTAATTCTGCTTATAAGATAAATAGAAAAATTATAGCACCGGCTTATGTTAAGTATGGAGCTTATTGTACTGTGAGTGATCTGAAAATATACGGGGATCGTTTTCAATTGGGTTATTCAGATTGGGGAAGAAGTATTCTTTCAGATTTAGATAAAGTTTTATGTGTAATATCTGGAAAAAGCCATACAGAAATTTGTTCTATAAGCAAAGCATTAGAGCAAAAGTTTGAACGAATTGGTACAGTAAGAACAGGTGAAAGTTTTGATAAAGAATGTGAATCAACATTTTTTAAAATTAAGTTTCACAAGAAAGGAACAATTCATTTAGAATTTAAAGACAAAGAGCTTTGGGATGAATTTAATTATCAGGCATGTTTAGGGAAAAATTGGATTCCTGATGATGAAAAAAGAAAAAGCTCCTACCAAAACACTCAACCTGCTCATGATAATAATTTGATGTTGCAGCTTGAATTTAATTAACCTTTTAATTATTATTCTCATGAAAACAAATAAAAAAATAAGAAATAATGCAAATGAATTATACAATGTTTGCATTAGAAAAGAAAAATTAATAACTATAAAGTCTAATTGCTTTATTACCGAAGGTCTAAATGAGATTATAGAAAATGAGCATTGTTTAAATATTATTGAATTAATTTTTAATCAATATGATTTTATTAAATGTGAAATTCAGTATTGGTATATCATACGAGAAAAAAATAATTTTTTTACTATTGAGTGTAAAGATTCTAATGGGAAAGTTTTAAATACAATTAGCAATGTAATTATTGATTTTTACTTTGACTATTTACACCTCTTACTAAAAAATAAAATATTGTATCTACCTGTAGAAGAAGAATTTTATTTTTAACCCTGATGTTTTTTCCGACTAATATTAAGCATTATAAAAAGTAAAGCCTGCAAAAATGCAGGCTTTTTTTATTCTATATATTTAGATAGCTTTAATGCTTTTGAATCTAAATTTGAATTTTTTAGCTGTAGATAAATTAATTTATCCTTATTGCTTATTTTGGTTTCTAAAACTTCTTCCAGGTCTTTTTCAAAAATTTTTATAAGCTTAAGAACATTCTTTTTTTGTTTATCATTTTCGTTTTCAAAGAGATTTTCAATAATACTTCTGATATAAACAAAATGGTAAATCATTTTTTCTTGTTGCTCAATTTTTGAAAATTCTGATCGATTTTCGTTTTGCACTTCTGGATTTGTATTGTCGATTTCTGTCATGAGATTTATTTTTTTCAAATATATAAAAAAAAATATAGTTGTCATAAATGTTTAAGTTGTTATAGTTGTCTAAAATTTGTAATTTTGACTTTTAAAACATTGTTAAAAAACGGTTAGTATGCAAGATGTGCTTTTGTACGGATTGCCGATACAAAAACATCTTGCCTTTTTTTTCAAAAAGGAGTAAAAATTGCTCGGAACTCACATTTTTTTTAATTTAATATGGAACAAACTGCACGAATTGATATTAGATTATCACAAGAAGATAAAGAACTTTTAACTAAAAAATGTTCTGAATTGGGATGTACTTATACTGAGTTTTTTATTTCAAAAATTAAGGATGAGATTGACTACAGTACGAAAAAAACCATTTTTGATTTTATTAGGAAAGATGATTATTTCTATAGTAAAGTTGATAACAATATAAATCAGATTGCTAAAATTGTAAATGCCGAAAAACAGATTACAAATAATTTATTGCACCAACATAATCAACTATTAAGTGAGTTGTATTATTTGTCGAAGACTAAGTCAGATATAATATTAAAAATTTTTAATTTATTAAAAAAATGATTGTTGTTTTACATGAAAAAAGTATTAAGGACAAAGACTTTGGAGGAGTACGTTATAATGAAGAGAAAATTGATAAAGGAAAAGGGGAGTTGGTTTCTGCTAAAAATTTTCCATCTTTCATTGATGTACGTAATAAAGATCAGGTTAAACAATATTTAAAATCTATTGAACCAAGAAATAAAAAGTTTGAGAATGTACATTTTCATGTTTCAATTTCTTGCAAAGGTAGGGAACATTCCAAAGAGATACTTAAAAATATAGCTGATGACTTTATGAAAAATTTGGGTTATGGTGAACAACCTTATATTGCTGTTTTTCATAATGACACAAAAAATAATCATGTACATCTGGTATCAACTAATGTAAAAGTTGAAACAGGAAAACAAATGATTCATAGTTATACTAAATACAAATGCCAGGAAGCCTTGGTGAAAGCCGAACAAAATATTTTAGGCATCAACCATGATAAAAAAGTTGAAAATCTTTTATCATATAAATGCAATAATATATCTCAATTACAAAAATTATTATCTAAAAATGGATATCATTCATATATTAAAGATGACTCGTTAAGTATTTTATTTCATGATTTAAAATTGAAAGATATTAAACTCTCTAATTTAAATTTTGAAAATTCTCATGATAAAAATGTTTTAAGACAAATCACAGCAATTCTCAACAAGTATAAAGGTATTTCTGATAACAATGTTTTTGCTATTACAGTAAATGATAATGTTATTGATTGGAGAAGTAAGTTACAAAATGATCTAAAAATTAAATTCGGTTATGATATTCTGTTTTCCTATTCAGAGAATAAAACACCTTTTGGCTACACTTTAATAGATAACAAAAATAAATGTGTTTTTAAAGGATCAGATATTGCAGATATGAAAAATATTTTTACCTTTACGGACATAAAAGTAGACAAAACGATCTTTGACTTTCTGGAAAATTCTATTTTAAAAAATGACGAAACAAAATTAGCTGCTAAGTTTTATTTTGAAAGAAAAAATAATTTTAGCATTCCTGATTTTTTACTTGACTTTGGAAAAAAAGTTCCTTACACAGATTTTACTGTAAACAAAAATACAGTGACAGGTTTCAGTAAGGGGAGTGTAAAAGATACAATTGATTTTAACACACATTTTTCTACAGTTAAGGTAGGAGATAACTATTTTGTTTTTAATGAAAGAGATAAATATATTTTCAATCTAAAAGATTTAGTTAGTGACAAGACTGCTAAACAATTTGAAAATAGATTTAATAACGATTACACAAAATCTAATTCTGGATTTGAAAATAATGGTGAATCTCTCAAAGAAAATAATACTAACAAATCTGATAAAGATAATAAACTAACTGAGCTGATAGGAACTGCTACAAGTATTCAGCAAGCTGGTGAAGATCATTCAACGTCAAATTATAGAAAAAGAAGAAGAAAGTTTAAAAGATGATACTAACTGTAACCAATTTTTGTCAGAATATTGGAAAGTCTATACTCACTATTTATTTATCTAAATATTTTTTAAAGCAAAGAAATTTCGATAGTATTTATATTATTGACAATGGTAAAAATTTTCTTGTCGAAAGTATTTTTAATGCTGAAAAAGATAGAATTAATCTAAATATTTTTTTGGATTCTGTTTCAGATGATAAGATCAATATTTTAAATAATATTGAAATTCTATCCAGACTTAACAGTCAAAATACTTTATATATAGTTGATCTCAAGGCAGACTTCAATTTAGAAATGACAAATTTACTCCAACACTCTAATGCAATTATTTGTCCCTTTGCTTATTATGATAATGTTCTTGAATCAACCATTGAATTTGGGAAATTTTTAGAAAAAATTTATACCGGGGATGTATATTTTCTTAACAATTTTTTTGACAAGAATATCTCTTGTAATCAAAAGTTAATAGATACTTTACCTGAATTCGGGAGTATTATTGAATCACCAATTTTTTATACAAATAACTTGAAGCGTTCTTTTTTAAGTGTTTATAACGATGAACTTGTATTTCGTAAAGCTTTTGAAGAACTCAGTTTTTCTTTATTTGATTAAAATTATAACATAATGAAAATTTTATTTATCGTTCTAGGTGCATATTTAGTGTACTTTATTGGGCAGATTATCTATGATGCTTTTATTGCTAAACCGAAATCTGCTAACAGAGATCAAGTCGAAGATCAATCTATTGTACTAGAAGATCACGATTCTTTAGTTCCGGAACCGGAGCCAGAGGAAACCAGAGTTGTAAATTTTGATTCTGTAGAAAACTTAGAAAGTTCTGATCATATTCTTGATGAAGAAATTGAAGAAAGAACTGAAGAACAAATTTTACTGGATGCCAGAAAAAAGATGGAAGAAGAATCTTATATTGAAAATGAAGCTTCAAACTCAACAGCTTCTGTTTCAGAAGTGGCTTCTAATTCCTTTATTATGAAATTCCAGGATTTACTTCAAGGAGATAATTTACAAACTGCTTCTAACGAAGTCCTGAACAATGAAATTGATATTCAGGATTTTTTACAAAATGCAACAAAGATTACATCATTCAATTATTCAGGCGCTCAATTATTTTAAAAATAGTTGTCCACGTTGTTATAGTTGTTTTAATTTTTTTACATTTGCAAATTATATAACCAATTAATAACCATATCATTTTAGATATATAGAGTAAAATATATTTTTTATTTATTATAGTTGTCTAAGTTGTTATAGTTGTCTAAAATTTAAATTTATTACTAATTATTAAAACTTTTTTAAGATGAAAAAAGGAAATTTTTTGAAGAACAGAAAAAATGTTCTAGGTGTGTTGTGTTTAATTGCCTTATTCGGTACTACTTCATTAATGTTTGCTGCTGGTACTGGTAGTACAGCTGTAACAACTGCAGCTAACTCTATCAAAGGTTACTGGCCAGCGATTACTACTTTAAGTAAAGCTATTGGTGGTGTAGTTGGTGTAATTGGTGGTATCCGTATTTACAATAAGTGGAGTAATGGAGACCAGGATATCAATAAGGAGTTACTTGGATGGGGTGGATCTTGTTTATTCTTAATTCTTGCACCTACATTTATTAGTGCATTCTTTAACTAAAATTAAAGAATAATGGAGAAGAATAACAAGATATCTCATTATCCTGTTTACAAAGGGCTTAAAAAGCCCTTTGTTTTTAAAGGCTACAAGGGAAAATTTATCTACTATGCAGCTGGAGGATTAATTTTATCTCTTGTTATTGGAGCGATTGGAACGAGCTTCAACATATTTATAGGACTTGGAGTAATGATCTTGGGTATTGCTGCAACAATATATTTTGTTGGGTATTTTCAGAAAACTAAAGGGCTGTTTAATAAAACGAAAGACGGAAAGGTTCTTTGGGTTCATCAAAACCGAATAAAAAAATTTAATAACAAATGAAACAGAAAGTATTTAAAAAATCATTTATCGGCTTTGACCTTGCTAATGTATATAATACAGATTATGATACTCTGATTGGAAACTATGGGAACCCTATAATAGGAATAAAAATAAAAAATGTAGTTACTCAGTACTCTGCTGATGCAGAGCTTTATCAAAAGTACCATTCTGTTTTTAACCAATTGGTTAATATTTTAGGTGAAGGTCATATTTTCCAAAAGCTAGATATTTTTGATAAAAGGATTTATAAAGCAGAGGAAAATAAAGAATATCTGCAGAAGAAATATTCTGAGCATTTTGATGGGAGAATTTTTAAGGTAATTGAAACCCTATTGATTTTTACACATTATATTGATAATTCTAAAAAGAAAGGAGATTATAAACATTCAGAGAAAAAGTATGCGGACTTTAGGGAAAGAATTGAAAAGATATTTCTGGTACTAAAGGACAATGATTTTGATCCTGTTTTTATGATGAAAGAAGATTGGGAAAATTATTATTACTCCTATTTAAATATGGATTTCTCTTCAGAATACAAATATTTAAACAATATGCAGTCTTATGATTCTCATTTAGAAGTTAACAATCAAGCAGTAAGAATTATAGATTTTATAGATGTTGAAGATATACAGTTACCGAATACGGTGACGCCTTATTCTACTCTTGGTGGAAATTCTTCTGCATCTAAGAATACAGCAGTGGATAATTTCAGTTTTCTAAGTGATCTGCAGGAGTATAATTGTTTCATATATAATCAGGTAATAGCAATACCGATACAAAATGACCGGAATAAAGATCTTCAGCTAAAGAAGAACCGGCATGAGGGATTTAAATCAGATCCTGCCAACATAATTCTTGCTGATGAAATTGAAGAGCTTCTTACCAATATTGCTAAAGACAATCAATTGATTACGGATGCTTATTTTGGAATTATTTTATCATGTAAAGACCGGGAGCAGCTTGACAAAACATCTTCGATGATAGAGTCAAAGTTATTTCAGAAAGGAATAATAACTTCAAAACAAAGTTATAACCAATTTGAACTTTTCCGATCCTATATTCCGGGTAATATTAATGAACTGAAATCTTATAATTATTTTACATCAACAAGTGAAGCTTCACTTTGTTTTTTTTTTAAGGAATCGTATCCAGTAGATGAAAAATCAAATATTTACCTAAGGTTTACTGATAGACAGGGTGTTCCTTTAAAAGTTGATTTATGTGACTTACCTAGAGAAACTGGTAGAATTAACAATAGAAATAAATTCGTGTTAGGACCCAGTGGATCTGGTAAGTCATTTTTAATGAACAATATTGTTGAACAGTATCTTACGTATAATTATGATGTTGTAATTGTTGATACTGGGGATAGTTATTCCGGGACATGTAAATATTATAACGGTAAATATATTCAATACAAAGAGGATGATCCTATTAGTATGAATCCCTTTAATGTGGCTGAAGCAGAATTTAACATTGAAAAAACAGAATTTTTAGTAAATCTAATTTTCTTAATATGGCAGGGAGCTGATGAATCAATGAGTACTACACAAAAAAGTATACTTGATAATACTCTGCTTTCATACTATAGTCAGTTCTTTAATTCTGGTAAAGACTGGTATTATTCAAAAACAACCGATGAATTGATTCTTTTCTTAGGACGATTTAATTATTATGAAGATGATATTGTTTCTGAATTTAACAGTACGTTTGAGAGTAAGACAGACAGTCATTATACAGTATTGGGAATTCCAATGAATGCATCTAGAGACGATGTAAAAAAGGCTTTCAGGAAAAAATCTATCATGTATCATCCTGATACAAATGTTAATAATGAAGATTTTAATGAGGATCATTATGAAGCTGAACTACAAAAAGTTTATAAAGCTTATGAGGTTTTAAATGATGATGAAAAGAGAAGAGAATATGATGAAACTCAACTGATCGTAATGCAATCAACCGAAGTATTAAGAAAACCGCGAATCAACTCTGAGGAATGGAAAGAAGAATTCAGAAAGTATGTCATTGCTAAAATTGAGGATATCGACAAAAAATTTAAAGTTAAGGAGTTATCTTTTAATAGTTTTTATGAATACTGTGAAATTTTTCTTCCCGTGTATCTTAATCATAAAAAGCACTCCATAAATGAAGCTGAATTTAATATCAGAACATTTTTGCATGTTTTAAAAGATTTCTACAAAGGAGGAAGATATGAAACAACCCTAAACAAAGAAGCTGATAAATCCTTATTCTACGAACCATTTATTGTATTTGAGATTGATAACGTAAAAGATAATCCTAAGCTGTTCCCAATTGTTACCCTGATTATCATGGATACCTTCATTCAAAAAATGAGATTACGTGAAGATAGAAGGAAAGCTTTAATCATAGAAGAAGCTTGGAAAGCTATTGCTTCTAAGCTGATGGGAGGGTATATCCTATACTTATATAAAACTGTACGAAAGTTCTGGGGAGAAGCAATAGTAGTTACTCAGGAACTTAATGATATTATTGGAAATGCAGTAGTAAAGGATAGTATAATTAGTAATTCTGATACATTTATCCTTTTAGATCAGACTAAATTCAAAGATAATTTCACTGAAATTGCTGCACTACTCTCTCTGAACGAAGTTGAGCAATCTAAAATATTTACGGTTAATAACCTTAATAATAAGGCGAACAGGGCTCCCTTAAAGGAGTTTTATTTAAAAAGAGGTTCCACCGGAGAAGTCTACGGAAATGAAGTTTCTATCGCACAGTATCTTACTTACACAACTGAAAAACCAGAGAAAAAGGCAGTCGAAATTTATGTAAAAAGATTTGGTAATTACCAGGAAGCATTAGAAGAGTTTATTTCTCATATCGCTT